>DATHAP010000176.1 GCA_035489715.1 Actinomycetes bacterium | reverse complement strand
CGGGTGACGTTGCTGTCGACCTGCTCGGCGGCGAGGTCGAGGCGGTGGATGACCGTCAGCCCGAGCCCGACGAGCAGCGCGACCGCGGGGAGCAGGAGCGGGTCGGCGTAGGGCGCCCACTTGCGGATGACCAGGTGCGCGACCACCCACAGGGCGGTGATCCAGGCGCTGAACCCGGCCATCTCCGGTCGCAGCGAGCCGGTGATCGTCAGGTCGACGATGCACTGCGCGACGACCGTGATGAGCACGGCGAACCCGAGCAGCACCGCCTCGGTGCCGCGGCGCGTAGGCAGCGGGGTGCCGGTGGCGTCGCCGCGCGGGTCGGTTGCAGGGCCGGCCATCAGTCGCTCTCCCGGCAGTTCTCCCCCGGCTCGGACGATGCCGTCGTCCGGGTCGACGAGGTCGTGGCGGAGCCGGCCTCACCGGCCGGGGGCTCGGTCGGCAGCGGTGCGCCCGGGACCTCCGGCGTGGGTGCGGCGGAGGTCGACGGGGACGGCTGGGTCGACCCGGTGGTCCGGCAGAGGGGGAGGCGCTGCTGGCGCAGCGCGGCGAGGATGCGGTCGGCGTCGTCCGCGTCGTCGGCGGTGATCCCGCCCCGCACCCGGTTGCGGGCCGCCGGGGTCAGGTCGGCCACGGCCATGCCGGTGGCCTCGTCGAGCTCGTAGAAGTCGAAGCCCACGATGGAGACGTCCAGCCCCCGGAAGACGGCGACCTGCTCGTCCGTGCCGCTGCCGTCGACGCCGACGAACCAGTGCCCGAGTGCCCAGATGTACGTACCGACCGCTCCCGCCACGAGCACGACGAGAGCCGCCACCGCCACCAGGAGAAGTCGTAGCGGGCGGCGGCGGGCGGAGGAGCCGTCGCCCGTCGGCGGTGTCGGTGGCGGCGGGGACTGGGGCTGTGGATCGGCGAGGGCGGCGCGGCCGGCCGCCGAGCGGGGGTCGACCTGGCGCTGGCCGACGTTGTCGCCGGCGGCGCCGTCGATGACCGGGTCGAGCCGGCCTCGTCCGCCGGCGTCCTCGACCACGTCGGCGACGATCACCGTGATGTTGTCGGGGCCACCGCTGCGCAGCGCCAGCTCGATCAGCCGGTCCGCCGTCGACTGGGGGTCGGGGTCCTTGAGTGCCTCGGCGAGGGTCTCCTCGCTGACGACGCCGGACAGGCCGTCGGAGCACAGCAGGTAGCGGTCGCCGTCACGTGCCTCGCGCATGGAGAGGTCCGGCTCGACCTCCTGGCCGTTGAGGGCGCGCAGCAGCAGCGAGCGCTGCGGGTGGCTGTTGGCCTCCTCGGCGGTGATCCGGCCGTCGTCGATCAGCGTCTGGACGAACGTGTCGTCGTGGGTGATCTGGGAGAGCTGGCCGTCGCGCACCAGGTAGGCCCGGGAGTCGCCGACGTGGCACAGCGCCAGCCGGCCGCCGGCGAAGAGGATCGCGGTCAGGGTCGTGCCCATGCCCTCGAGCTGGGGCGACTCGCGGATGACCTCGCGCAGGTGCTCGCTGCCCTCGAAGACGGCCTCGCGCATCGCCTGGAGCATGTCGCCGGAGGGGGCGTCGTCGTCCAGGTGCTCCAGCGCCGCGATGACCACCTTGCTGGCGACGTCGCCCGCCGCGTGCCCGCCCATGCCGTCGGCGACGGCGAGCAGGCGAGGGCCGGCGTAGACGGAGTCCTGGTTGTTGCCGCGGATCAGGCCGCGGTCCGAGCGCGCCGCATACCTCAGGACGAGGCTCATGCATCCACCTCGCTGGCGCTCGGGGGGCGCGTGCGCCCGGTTGCGGTCCTCATGTCGGTGCCGGCACGTGTCCTCACGTACGCAGCTCCAGGGCAGTCTGCCCGATGCGGATCGGCTGACCGGGACCGACCAGGAGAGGGCCCTGCACCCGCTGCTGGTCGAGGTACGTGCCGTTGGTGGAGCCCAGGTCCTCCACGTACCACTGGCCGCCCCGGTTGGTCAGCCGTGCGTGGCGTGAGCTGGCGAAGTCGTCGGTGAGGACGAGGGTGGAGTCGTCGGCCCGGCCGATCAGGATCGGCTGGTCGCCGAGCGTGATCTTCGTACCGGTCAGCGGACCGGCCGTGACCACCAGCGTCTTCGGACCGCGCTGCCCGCGCTTGCGCCCGGTAACCGCCGCGGCGGCGCGG
>DATHAP010000175.1 GCA_035489715.1 Actinomycetes bacterium | reverse complement strand
GAGGCTGTTGTCACCGGCGCAGATCACGTCGTCGCCGGCCAGGCCGGTGATGGTGTCCCCTCCGCCGAGCCCGGCGATCACGTCGACACCGGCGGTGCCGGTCAGGGTGTCGGCGGCCGGCGTGCCGACGATCGTCGGGGTGAGGCCGAAGCAGGTCAGCGGCGCCGGCGTCGTGGTCGGCGTGCCCGTCGCGGTGGTGGTGCCCGGCGGCGTGGTGGTCGGGGGTGCGCCCGTCGCGGCGTCGCTGCTGCCCGTGCCGGTCAGCATGGTCGCGGCGGCGACGAGGGCGGCCGCTCCGACCGCCAGCAGGGGGGCGCGCAGGGCCGGCGCCGCTCCGTGGGTGGTGCTCACCAGGTGATCCTCCGTCTCGTGAGATGTCCGGTTTCGCTCCAAGGACGCTGGACCGAGCCGGTCAGTTCGGACCATTCACCATAGATGGGACGCCGGCCGAGCATCGTCGCGCCCGCTGGACGAGGGGTGCCGACATCCGGTGCGCGCGTGCTTTCATGACGCGGTGACCGGGGGGACCAGATGACCGACCAGACCAACCAGACCGGCCAGACCGCCCCATCGGCCCAGGCGGACCGGGCCACGCCCGAGGAGTCGCGCCGGATCGCCAAGGCGCTCCTGGACTTCCTGTCCTGGGCGCACGTCGTCGGCGACGAGAGCTCGCGCAACCCGGCCGTCCGGCTCGTGCAGGACCACCTCGGCGCGGCCGGCCGGACGCAGCCGGTGGTCGGCAACGAGCTGCCGGTGTTCGAGCAGGTCAACCTGCAGGTCGCCCTCGACAGCTGGTCGGGGGAGACCGGTCGCCAGGTCGCGGTCCGCGGCATCACCCTTCCCCCGCACTACGAGTCGCCGAGCCTGCAGCAGCTGGTGCACGGCGACGGGCTGGGGCCGGTGCGGACGTCGGCTCCCGACCTCGTCGACCTGGCCTCCGGCCCCGGCCGCACGACTGCCTGCCTGCGCCGGGCGCTGCTGCTGGTCTCGGACGCACGCGGCAGCTACGTCGTGATGGTCCGCGGCCCGGACCGTCACCAGGAGCCGAGCCTGGCGGTAGAGGTCGCCGGCCTGCCGACCGCCGAGGCGCAGGCGGTGCTGCGCGAGCTCGCCGACCTGCGGAACCGGCTCAACGTCTACCGCGGCCAGGTGATCGAGCTGACGACGACCCCGATGGGCGGGCTGTCGGTCTCGTTCCCGGTGCTGCCGCCGACGGCCCGCGACGACGTCGTGCTGCCCGAACGGACCCTGCGCCGGGTCGAGCGGCACACCCTCGACGTCGTCGCCCACCGCGAGGCGCTGCGGGCGGCCGGCCAGCACCTCAAGCGCGGACTGCTGCTCTTCGGGCCGCCGGGCACCGGCAAGACGCACACGACCCGCTACCTCGTGCAGCAGCTGGCCGGCAGCACCGTCCTGATGCTGTCCGGCCAGTCGCTGCACGCCGTCGGCCCGATCACGACGATGGCCCGCGACCTGCAGCCCTCGGTCGTCGTGCTCGAGGACGTCGACCTGGTGGCGGAGGACCGCGGCTACGGCCCCGGACCCAGCCCGATCCTCTTCACCCTGCTCGACGCGATGGACGGCGCAGCGGCCGACGCCGACCTGCTCTTCCTCCTCACGACCAACCGGGCCGACCTGCTGGAGCCCGCGCTCGCCGCCCGGCCCGGCCGGGTCGACGTCGCCGTCGAGATCGCGCTGCCCGACGCGGACGGCCGCCGCCGGCTGCTCGAGGTCTACACCCGCGGGCTGCGGCTCGACCTCACCGAGGCCGACGTCGACGAGGTCGTGGAGCGCACCGACGGGGTGACCGCGTCGTTCGTCAAGGAGCTCGTACGTCGCGCGGTGCTCGAGTCGCTCACCTCGGGCCGGCCGCCCGGCGAGCCGCTGGACCGCGTCGCGGTGACCCGCGCCCTCGACGACCTGCTCGACAGCGGCCAGCGCGTCACCCGGGCCCTGCTCGGCGTCTCCGACGGCGACGGCCCCGCCTCAGCGCAGGGCCCCGGCGGACCCGTTCCGGGCCTGGCGCCGCACCGGCACGAAGGGGCGGGCTGGCTGGGTGCCCCCGCTGCCTACGGGTCGCACGTCACATTCACCGACGGCGCCTACACCGACGGCCCGTACACCGACGGCGACTGGTCCGACGACGTCGAGTAGCCGCCGGCATCAAGTCCGCGGGTCAGCGGGGCCACGAGCGCGGCCGGGCGACCCACGCCGAGAGCCGGGTCGACGCGTCACCGCGACCGGCCGCCACCTGCGACGGCGTCAGGTAGAGCGCGTCGCGCAGGTCCGCACCGGCCAGGTCAGCGCCGCGCACGTCGGCCCCGATGACGTCGGCGCCGCGCAGGTCCGCGTCCCGCAGGTCGGCCCCCACCATGAGCGAGCCGCGCAGATCCGCGCCACGCAGGTCCACGCCGCGCAGGTTCGCCCCGGCCAGGTCGGCCCCCGGGCCCGGTCGCCGCCCGGAGCCGGGCGCGGTCAGACCCGCGACGACGCACGCCCTCACCAGCTCGCTGGCCGCCGCGAGGAGCGGTCGCAGCGCCGCGCGCTGCTGCTGCACGTCCACGACGCCGACCCCGGTCGGGTCGAGCCGGGTCAGCCGGTCCACCTCGTCGTGGGCCGCGCCGAGGCGACCGTGCAGGTCATGAGTCTCGGGCCGGCGCCGGGCGTCGCGCAGGTACCAGAGCAGCTCGTGCAGCGGGCCGACGGTCCGGAAGGCCGCGGTCAGCTCGTGGCGAGGCGTGGAGGCGTCGCCGGCGAACACGACCTGCACGACCTTCTGCCCGGCGCCGAGGCAGTCGTAGGCGACGCAGCCGGGGAACCCGGTCTCGGCCAGGACCGGGTGCACCGCGCACCGGTGGTCGGCCAGCAGGTTGGGGCACGGCTCGTCGGGGGCCTTGTCGATCGCGAAGTCCGCCGAGCGGGTGAGCCCGAGAGCCACGCAGCACAGACCGACGCACGATGCGCAGTCGGCGACCAGGTCCTCCGGCACGGTGCGCAGTCTGCCGCCGTCGTGACCCACCCCACCACCGGCGGTCGTTTCGGTCCCGTCGTGCCGGGCACGGCGACTACAGACGTGCTGAGCACAGACCTGGCCGGCAGGCAGAGCGCCGGCAGTCGTTACCCGACAGAGAGGCTCCACCATGACCCGCAACACCGTGTCCCGCTCGCTGCACGACGTCGGGCTCGCCGCCTGGTTCGGCGGCACGCTTGCCAACTCGGTGGCCCTGAACCCGGCCGCCGGCGAGGCTGCCACCAAGGAGTCGACCGGTGCCGTCGCCAACGCCGGCTGGGACCGCTGGACCCCGGTGAACGCCGCGGCCATCGGCGCCCACGTCGTCGGCAGCCTCGGCCAGCTAGCAGGCAACCGCGGCCGGCTGGCCGGCCAGCGCGGCGTCGCCTCCATGGCGTTGGCAAAGACCGGCCTGACCGCCGCGGCGCTCGGCGTGACGGGTTACAGCCGCCTGCTCGGCCGCAAGGTGTCGGCCCACGGTGACGTCCCCGCCGAGTCGGCCACCGAGCCGACCGTCGGCACCCCGCCCGAGGTCGCCCGCGCCCAGAGGCAGCTGGACTCGCTGCAGTGGGCGGTCCCGGCACTGACCGGCGCGCTCGTCGTCCTCAGCGCCTTCGCCGGCGAGCAGCAGCGCGCCAGCGAGGCCACCGGCGGCACGCTGCGCCGCCTCGTCCCCGGCCGCCGCTGAGCCATCAACCGGGCCGCCGCTGAGCCGTCAGCCTGCTCGATCAGGCCGCCGGCTGCACCCGGTAGACCAGCGCGGTCCCGTCGAGCACCACGTCGCCGGCCTGGTTGGTGACCACGGTCGCCAGCCGGGTGATCGGCTTGTCGGTCCGGGCCTCCAGCACCTCCACCTCGGCGGTGATGGTGTCGCCCGGCCGGACCGGTGCCCGGAACGACCAGTCGACGTGCAGGAAGACGCTGCCCGGGCCGGGCAGGTCCTCCGCGACGACCGCGTTGAGCAGGCCGGAGGTCACACCCCCCTGCACCACGAGGCCGCCGAACCGGGTGCGGGCGGCGAAGTCCTCGTCGTAGTGCAGCGGGTTGCGGTCGCCGGTCAGCTCGGTGAACAGCTCGATGTCGCGCGTCGTCACCTCACGGGTGCGACGCGCCCGCTGGCCGACTGCAGGCGTCTCGGGCACGTCAGTCCTCCTTCACCAACAGCTCGGCCCAGGTCGACTTGCCGTCGCGGGTGACCCGGAAGCCCCAGGTGTGCGCGAAGGCCGCGACGATCGGCAGGCCCCGGCCCGACTCGTCCCGGCTGCCGGCAACCCGCTGGCGAGGTCGCAGCGCAGACGTGTCGGCGACCTCGACCAGCACCCGCTCGCGGGTCACCGCGGCCCGCAGCCTGGCCGGCGGGCCGGCGTGCGTCATCGCGTTGGCGAGCAGCTCGGCCGTCACGGCCGACACCGCGTCGACCAGCTCCGGCACCGTCGTGCGGACGGCATCGGCGAGCTCGCGCCGCGCCACCGGCACGTCGGCGACCTCGGTCAGCTGGTGCCGGACCCGCACGGTCTGCGCCCCGGCCGGCAGGTAGTGGAGCAGCACCAGCGCCGTGTCGTCGGTGCGGTCCGCCATGCCGAGCAGCTGGTCGGCCATGTCCTCGAGCGACTGGTCGGCGTCGAAGGTCTCGAGCGTCGCGGACAGCTCGTCGATGCCGGTCTCGACGTCGCGGGTGCGCGACTCGACGAGCCCGTCGGTGTAGGCCACCAGGATCGAGCCGGCCGGGAAGGACACGACGAGGTCGTCGTAGCTGCTGCCGCCTAGACCGAGCGGCGGGCCGGGAGGGGCGGTCACCTGCTCGACCCGACCCGAGGGCAGCCGGATCAGCAGCGGGGGGTGCCCTGCCGAGGCGACCCGCAACGTGTCGTCGAACGGGTCGATCACCGCGTAGGCCGCGGTCGCGAAGCGCGGCGGCAGCCGGGACGGGTCGGTGTCGTCGATCCTGACCAGCTCGCTGACCTGGGCGTCGAGGACGGTGAGCACGTCGACGGGCGGGAGGTCGGCGTGCGCCGCCGCCCGCATCCCGGCCCGGGCCTGGCCCATGACGACGGCCGCCGGCACCCCGCGACCGGACACGTCCCCGACCCCGATGCCCACCCGCCCGGCGCCCAGGTGGTGCACGTCCCACCAGTCGCCGCCGACCTCCACGTCGGCGCTGCCCGCGACGTAGCGGGCGGCGACCCGCAGCCCAGGCAGCTCGGGCGGGTAGGCGGGGAGCAACGAACGCTGCAGCTGCAGCACGAGCTCCTGCCGGCCTGCAGCGGTCCGCTGCTGGGCCACCACCGCACTGGCCCGCGCCGCCACGTCGGCGAGGAACGGCCCGTCCGCATGGCTGAACGGCTCGCGCTCCCCGGCAGCGAGCAGGACGACGGCACCGCTGAGGTCACCGGCCACCGCGAGGGGCACCACGGCGATGTTGCGCGTGTCGGCCGCCTCCAGCCAGCGGGTGCTCGGCGTGTCGTCACCACCCCGGAGAACGCGTGCCTCGGCGGGATCGATGAGCACCAGCTGACCCGCGGCGAGAGCGGCGTCCCAGGGCGACGGCCCGGCGCGGCGGTCCGCGGGTGGCGGCGGGCCGGCCCGGTCGATCAGCTCGGGCGAGATCGCGATCGCCGCCGGCTCGGTGCCGCCGGACCCGGTCGGGCGGCGGCCCGGCGGGATGATGAAGACGGCAGCCACGTCGGCCAGTGCGGGCACCAGCTCGGCGGTCAACGCCCGCAGGGCGGTGTGCGGGTCGGGCGCTGCGGTCATCCGCTGGGTGATGAGGGCAAGCAGCTGGGCCCGCGCGACGGCGGCCTCGGCCTTGGCCTGACCCGTCTCGTCGACGGCGGTCATGACCAGGCCGTCGTACGGCGCCCGCAGCCCGATCGGTGCCACCACGTAACGCAGCAGGACCTCGTCGCCGTCGAGGTTGCGCATGCCGATGTCGCGCCGATCCATCGCGACGACCTCACCGGTCCGCAGCACCTGGTCCAGGACCGGCATCGAGCGGCCCTTGAGCTCCGGGAACGCCTCCGACAGCGGCCGGCCCAGCTCGCGGCAGCCGAAGTGCCGGATCGAGGCGGCGTTCTGGTAGACCAGCCGGTGCTCCGGGCCGCGCACGACCGCGACCAGCGCCGGCGAGCTGTCCCAAGCCGCGCGCAGCGGGCCGAGCACCTCGAGGAAGTCCACCGCCTGCTCGCACGGCTGCTCCGACGTCACGCCGGAACGCTACCTTCCGACCGGTCAGCGCAGCGCGTAGAACCGCCAGCACCCGAAGTCCCCGGTCGGCAGCACTGCGGGGTCGCTCCCGGCGTCGGACCTCGGCTCAGGCACCGCCAGGTCGGTGGTCATGCGATCCTCCCCTGCCGCGGGCACGCCGGCGCGTGCGTACCACTCTAGGGTGGCGGGCTTGTGAGCCGACTGACCGAAGCCGCCGTGCCCGCGCGGCTCGGCGTCGGTTTCCGCTGGCTGCTCGCGTCGTCCTGGTCGTCCAACCTCGGCGACGGCATCGCGCTGGCGGCCGGCCCGCTGCTCGTCGCGTCGCTCACCGACGACGCGTTCCTGGTCTCGCTCGCGGCCACCATGCAGTGGCTGCCGCCGCTGGTCTTCGGGCTGGTGGCCGGCGCCCTCACCGACCGGCTGGACCGCCGGCTCATCGTCGTGACAGTCGACCTCACCCGGGCCGCTGTGCTCGTCCTGCTGACGGTGGCCGTCGCCCTCGGCCAGGTGCCGATCGCGGTGGTGCTCGGGGCGCTCTTCGTCCTCGGCACCGCCGAGGTCTTCGCGGACAGCAGCGCGCAGACCCTGCTGCCGATGCTGGTGCACCGCGACGACCTGGCCGTCGCCAACTCGCGGCTGCAGGGCGGCTTCATCACGTTCAACCAGCTCGCCGGCCCGCCCCTGGGGGCGGCCCTCTTCGCGGTCGGGGCCGCCTGGGCCTTCGGGACGCAGGCAGCGGTCGTGGCCCTGGGCGCGCTGCTCGTCCTGCGCGTCGCGCTCCCGCCGCACCGGCGCGACCCGGCGCACAGCAGCCGTCTGCGCCACGACATCGCCGAGGGCTTCCGCTGGGTGCGCCACCACGCCGCTGTGCGCACCCTGGTGCTGACCATCTTCACCTTCAACATCACCTTCGGTGCCGCCTGGTCGGTGCTCGTCCTCTACACCACCGAGCGCCTGGGCCTGGGCGAGGTCGGCTTCGGGCTGGTCGCCACGGTCAGCGCGGTGGGCGGCCTGGTGGGCACGGCGTCGTACGGCTGGATCACCCGCCGGGTGAGCCTCGGCGACCTGATGCGGATCGGCCTGATCGTCGAGACGCTCACCCACCTGGCGCTCGCCCTCACCACCAGCCCGTGGGTCGCGATGCCGGTCTTCTTCGTCTTCGGCGCCCACGCGTTCATCTGGGGCACGACTTCGGTTACGGTGCGGCAGCGCGCGGTCCCGATGCCGCTGCAAGGGCGGGTCGGTGCCGTGAACCTGGTCGGCGTCTACGGCGGGCTGGTCATCGGGTCCGCCATCGGGGGGGTGCTCGCGCAGCACCGGGGGCTGGCGGCGCCCTTCTGGTTCGCTTTCGCCGGGTCGGCGGTCTTCGTTGTGCTGATCTGGCGCCAGCTGGCCCACATCGCCCACGCCGACGAGCGGGACGAAGCGCTGGACGCCGGCCCGGCCGACGGACCTTAGGGTGGCGCCATGGCCCCGCCCCGCCGCCCGGACCCGGAGCCGCTCGAGACCGACGACGTCCGTGCGGTCACCGTGGGCACGGTCGCGTGGGGCGTGCTGCTCCTGGCCCTGCTCGCGGCCTACCCGCGGCTCGACGACGACGGCCGCGGCTCGTGGGTGTGGATCGCGGCCGCCGGCTTCGGTCTCGGCCTGGTCGGCGTCCGCCACGTCCGGCGCCGGCGGACGGCCCTGTCCCGCACGGTCCCGCCGCCGGCTCCCGGTGCGACCGACGACGCAACCAGGAGCAGCGACCCCAACGCCGGTACGTCGCCCGGTCGCTGAGCCGTTCGCCGCCCGTCAGTCGGCGGGTGGGTCGTCCGCCAGCAGCGACTCGGTCAGCAGCTCGGCCGCCCGCGCGGGGTCCTCGAGCAGGGCGGCGACCGGCCAGCGCGCGGCCCAGTCACCGGCCGCCCAGGCCAGGCCGCGGGCCAGCCCGTCGGTCGTGGCCGCGTGCACCGTCCCCCCGGCGTCGACCCACCAGGTCACGTCGTCGCCGGCGACGGTCAGCTCCTCGTGCTCCTGCCACGAGTCCGGCGCGGCCGGCAACAGCCGGCGGACCCCTTGGGGCACCGGCCGCGCGACGCCGGTCCCGTCGGGCGCGGCCGCAGGCAGCCGCTCGGTGCTGGTGTCCAGCTCGAGCACGTCGGCCAGCCTTGCCGCCCACCCGAGCGGCAGCACCAGCGGCGGTTCGGGCCACCGCACCTGCAGGTGGTGCGGCGCGGTGACGACCACGACGCGGTCCGCGGGCAGCACCGTCGCCGGGTCGACGCGGACCGTCTCGGGTGGCGGCACGGTCGCCGGGTCGGTCCCGGCCAGCGCGCCGTAGGCGGCCCGCAGGGTCCGCTGGTCCACCCGGCGATCAGGGTCGGCCAGCCGCCGCAGCAGGTCTCTCGGGCCGTCCGCGTCGGCGAGCAGGTCCCCTAACCCGGTGCGGAACCCGGCGGCGCGCAGCACCTCGTCGTCCACGGCCACCCCGGTGAGCTCGTCCCACAACCCGGTCAGCCGGCTGCCGGTCACGGCCAGCTCGGTCGGCGGCCGTCCGTCGAGCCGGGCGTGCGTCCGCAGGAACCAGCCGGCGTACGAGGCCACGGTCAGCCGACCGCCGCCACCGAGGTCGACCGGGACGGGGGTCACCAGCGCTGCCCGGAGGGTTGGGTCGGCGGCGACGTGCCCGAGCAGGGCCGCCCACCCGCCGTCGCCGACGACGTCGAGCTCGGGGACCGCCGTCATGGCCGGCACCGTCGGCGGCACCGCTGCCGGGCTGCCGCCGTGCCGGGACACCTGGTCGGCCACCCAGATGAGCCAGTCGGCCAGGCCCGGCACCCCGGAGTCGTCCTCCGCCGCCTCGGCGAGCGCCGGGTCGACCGCGAGGTCGCGGAGCTCGACGACCGTGAGGTCGCCCAGCACGCCGGCCGCGGCGAGCACGTCGCCACCCCACCGGTCGACCAGCGCCGGGTCGACCCGGGCGAGGCCGTCTGAGTCGTCGGAGTCGTCGGAGTCGTCGGAGTCGGCGAGGCGGGCCAGCACCGACCCGGGCAGCACCAGCTCGTCGGCGGCAGCCGGCCGGCCACGGTCGTCGGCGAGCACCAGCCGGGAGAGCCAACGCAGCTCGCCCGGGCGCAGCCCGGCGGCGGCGACCAGCCCGAGCACGGCGTCGGCGACGGCCGGCGGGTCGGCGTCGTCGACGTCGTCGGCGTCGTCGGCGTCCCACGCCGCGTCGACCGCGGCCCGGACCTCGGGCCGGTCGAGCACGGTGCGCGGGGTGGCCTCGGCCGCGCCGAGCCGGGCCAGCAGCGGGTGCGCGGCCTCCGGGTGGACCGTGCGCAGCCCGAGGTCGGTGAGGTCGGCCGGGAGCCCGGGGCCGGGCAGCAGTGCGCCGCGGGCGCCGCGGACCAGCCGGCCGTCGACGAGCGGGACCGGGAGGGCCCCGAGCGCGTCGAGGGCGGCCCCGGGCAGCGGGCCGTCAGCTGCCAGCGCGGCGTACAGGCGGTGCCACCACGACGGCGCGCGGGCCACGTCGGCCAGCAGGTCGACGACGTCGGCCATCGACAGCCGACGGCCGCCGAGCACGGTGAGCCGTCGGTCGTCCTCGACCAGGCCGGCCACGACGTCGGCGAGGGCGCCGGCGAGCGCCGGTCCGGCGCCGACGACCGAGACGGCGTCCCGCGGCGCGACCGGGGCCGGCACGTCACCGCCGGCGGGCAGCGTGCGCAGCACCGGGGCGGACCCGAGGGCGTCGACGACGGCCGCCCGCAGGGCACCGTCCAACCGGCCGACCGCGACCGGGCCGGGCACCAGCCCCCACCGGTCGGCCGGGTCGCCGACCTCGAGCACCAGCTCCACGTAGGCCGCGGCCGCCTCCGCCACCAGGTGGTCGGTCAGCGGGCCGGGTGCCACGTGCCGGCGGGCGGGGTCGAGCGGGAAGGTCCCGACGAGCAGCGCGGGCAGGTCCAGGCGCTCGTCGGTCGGGGTCGGCGAGTGCAGCACCTGGGGCACCGGCCGGCCGTCGAGGGGACGCGCCCAGGTGAGGCTCCAGCCCGGCCGGTCGCGCTCCTCGACCGGCCGGTCGGCGAGCAGGTGCGGGTCGAGGGACCCCGTCCGGCGCACCACCTGCCACCGGCCGGTGCGGCTCACCGACCGGGTGGTCCCGTCGACCTCGACGTCGACCCGCTCCAGCGCCGGCAGCGCGAGCAGCAGGGCCTCGTCCACCTCGGCCAGCAGCCGGACGACCAGCTCGCGGGCGGCCGCGTCGCGCAGCGGGAGCTCGACCGCGGTCGTGGCAGCCGCCGGCGGGGCGTCCGGCGCGGCGTACGGCAGGCGCAGGACCGGCAGCTGCCCGCCGCGGCGCGCCATCTCCTCGGCAAGTGCCGGGAGCGCGGCGAGCTCGGCTGCGGCGCGCCCGGCGTCCCACCGGACGGCGCCCGACGTCGACGCGATCCGCGGTGCATCGGTCACGGCGAGGACCGCGGCGAAGCCGACGCCGAAGCGCCCGGCGGAGGACTCCTCGGTGCGCTTGGTGGAGGCCCGCAGCGTCGACAGCGACTCGACGCCGGCCGCGTCGAGCGGGGCGCCGGTGTTGGCGGCGACGAGGAGGTCGCCGTCAAGACGGAGGCTCAGCACACCAGGGGCACCGCCGCGGGCGGCAGCGTCGGCGGCGTTCTGGGCGAGCTCGACCACGACCCGGTCGCGGTAGCCGCCGCGGACCAGGTCGTCCTCGGCGTTGGCGTCCTCGCGGAACCGGGCGGTCGACGCCGCCCACCCGGCGAGCACCCGGTCGCGGATCGCCGCCGTGCCGAAGGGGTCGTGGCTCACGGCTACCGCACCGGCCCGCGGCGCGGAGTCAGGAGTGGCCGAGCTCTTCGGTGTCACCGGTGTCGGCCGCGTCGTCGACGGAACCCGGCGGGTGGTCCGACGGCCGCACCGCGATGACGTCGTAGCCGAGCTCGTCGACGAGGGGCGGCGTGACCTCGACGGGCGCCGGCAGCACGGCGAGCTCGGAGTGGGCACCGCACCCGTGGTCGTAGGACACGACCCGGCCGTCGCTGGGCGAGTACGCGTTGGCGCAGACACCGAACACCCGGCGCAGCGAGCCCGCGAGCGGGGTGACGAAGCCGCAGGTGGCGCACTGGGCCGGCGCGGCCTCGGCGACCGGGGCGGTCGGCCCGCTGTCGCCGGAGTACCAGCGGTCGACGGCATCGTCGCGGCCGAGCGGGGACAGGACCCGCGGCCGGCCGAGACCGAGCTCCCACACGGCGACCCGGTCGGAGTCGTCGTCGATGCCGTCCGCATCCTCGTCGCGGCTGTCCGGACCGGCCGCGGTGTAGCCGGGCTCCAGGCGATCGTCGTCGGCGTCGGTGGGCAGCAGGTCGCCGACGCCGAGGTCGCCCGGCGCCAGGCGCCGGCTCCACGGCACCCAGGCCTTGGCCAGCAGGGCCGCCGGGCCGGGGAGCAGGACGCTGTCGCACACGGTGACGCTGCGGCCGCGCGGCACCCGGGCGACGGTCACCGCCCAGTGCCAGCCCTGGTAGGCCGGGTCGAGGCAGGCGAACCTGTGGGTGACGAGGCGCTCACCCTCGGCGTCGGCGCCGAGGTGCTCACCGACCTGGCCGGGGGCCGCGGTCTCCTCCGCCGCTGCCCGGGCGACGTCGACCGCGCCGATCAGCACCGCGTCGGTGGCGGGTGAGGGGGCCGTGGTCGGGGTCCGGGTCGTCACGATCGGCGATTCTCCCCCATGCGCGGACCGTCGCGCGACCCGTGTCGCCGCCGGGCGGCAGGATGGGGACCGTGTCTCGTCCCGAGCGACTCGCTGGTCTCGGCCGCGGCGCGGCCCGAGCCACCCGCTCCGGGGCGATGCACACCGCCCGGCGGGTGCGGCGCGCGACGCACGCCCACGGGGCGGGCGAGTCGGGCCTCGGCCGGCTGATCGAGCTGCACGGGGTCAACACCGCCGGGGACGCCATGGTCGCGGTCGCGCTGGCCAACACCCTGTTCTTCTCGGTGCCGACCGGGGAGGCCCGCGGGCGGGTCGCGCTCTACCTGCTCATCACGATGGCGCCCTTCGCGGTGATGGCGCCCGTCGTCGGCCCCCTGCTCGACCGGTTCCGGCACGGCCGGCGCTACGCGATCGCCGCGACCATGCTGGCCCGGGGCTTCGCGACCTGGGTGCTCGCCGGCGCGATCGCCGGCAACGACCTGTCGCTCTACCCCGCGGCGTTCGCCTGCCTGGTGGCGTCGAAGGCGTACGGCGTCACGCGCTCGGCCACGGTCCCGCGGCTGCTGCCCCAGGGCTACACCCTGGTCGCGGCCAACGCGCGGATCTCGCTGGCCGGCATCCTCTCCGGCGCCGTCGGTGCCGGCCTGGCCGGGCTGCTCGCCATAGCCGGTCCCGCGTGGCCGCTGCGGCTGTCCTTCGTGGTGTTCCTGGTCGGCATGGTGCTCGCGCTGCGGCTGCCGCCCAAGGTGGACTCCACCGCCGGGGAGACGCCGACGACCCTCTCACTCGACGACACCGGCCCGATCATCCGCAAGACCAGCGTCGGCCCGGCCGTGGTCGCGGCACTGCGGGCCAACGGCGGGGTCCGGGCCTTCTCCGGCTTCCTCACGATGTTCCTGGCCTTCCTGCTGCGCGAGCACCCGGTCGGTGACCTCGACGACACGGTGGCCTTCGGGCTGGTGGCCGGCGCCGCCGCCGTCGGCAGCTTCACCGGCACGACGATCGGCTCCAGGCTCCGCACCCGCGCCCCCGAGCTCGTCATCGTCGTGGTCCTGACGATCCTGACCGTCGCAGCGGCCGCCGGGGCCCTCTTCTACGGCGTCGTCTCGGTCGTGGCGGTGGCCCTCGCGGCCGGGCTCGCCCAGTCGCTGGGCAAGCTGTCGCTGGACGCCGTCGTCCAGCGCGACGTGCCGGAGGCGGTGCGCACCTCGGCCTTCGCCAGGTCCGAGACGCTGCTGCAGCTGTCATGGGTGGTCGGCGGCGGAGTGGGCATCGTCCTCCCGTTGAACGGCGCGCTGGGACTGGGGCTGGCGGCGCTCGGGCTGGTGGTGATGCTCGTGCTGACCGTCCGGGCGGTGCGGGCCCTGCCACCGACGAGGTCGACCCGGTCGGCGCGCACGACGGGGCCCGCCCCGTCGTAGCAACGAGACTGGGCACGACGACTGGGCACGACGACTGGGCACGACGACTGGGCAGGACGACGGGAGGAGACCCGATGGAGACCCGGCGACTCGGCCGGCTCGGCCACCAGAGCTCGGTCCTGATCTTCGGCGCCGCGGCCCTGGCGGAGGTGCCGCAGGAGGTCGCCGACCGGGCTGTGCAGGAGGCGCTGACGGCCGGCATCAACCACTTCGACGTGGCCCGCAGCTACGGCGAGGCGGAGGTGCGGCTCGGCCGGGCCTTCGGGTCCATGCGCGGCGGCTTCGCCGACGTCTTCCTCGCGACCAAGACCGGCGAGCGGCGGGCCGAGGACGCCTGGCGCGAGGTCAACGAGTCGCTCGAGCGGCTGGGCACCGAACGGGTCGACCTGCTGCAGCTGCACGCCGTCGGTGACGTCGAGGACCTGGACCGGGTGACCGGCCGGGGCGGCGCGCTCGAGGCGGCCCTGCGGGCCCAGGAGCAGGGCCTGGTCGGGGCCGTGGGCATCACCGGGCACGGCCACGATGCACCGGCGACACACCTCGAGGCGCTGCGCCGGCACCCCTTCGCGACCGTGCTCACGCCGATCAACCCGGTGCTGAGCGACGACCCGGCCTACCGCTCGGCCTTCGACGCCCTCGTCGAGGAGGTGCAGCGCCAGGACGCCGGCCTGATGCTGATCAAGACGGTCGCCCGGCAGAACTGGCCGGACGCGTCGGCCGACCACCCGTTCACGACGTGGTACGAGCCGCTCGCCGACCAGGCCTCGGTCACCGCCGCCGTCTCGTGGGCGCTGTCCCTGCCGGTCGCCACCGGCATCGCGACACCGGGTGACGTCCGTCTGCTGCCGCTGGTCGTCGAGGCGGAGCGGCACCGCGTGGACCCCGGCGCGGCCACCACGGTGCTGGCGGCCGACCCGGCCTACAGCTCGCCGTTCCTGGACATGCCGATCTGAGTCCTCCGATGCCCCGACCCACCCGCCCGGTGGCCGCTGAGCCGGCCTTCTCCGTCCTTCCCGCGAACAGCGTCGGGTGGGACGACCTGCAGACCGTTTTCGGCATGCGGGGCGGGCCGTCCCGCTGCTGGTGCCAGCGCTACAAGCTCGCGCCGCGCGAGTCGTTCGGGGCCGTCCCGGCCGAGGACCGGGCCGAGCGGCTGCGCGAGCAGAGCGGCTGCGGGCAGCCCCGCGCCCGCGCGACGAGCGGCCTGGTCGCCTACCTGGACGGCGAGCCGGTGGGGTGGTGCGCGGTCGAGCCACGGACGGCGTACACCGGGTTGGCCCGCGTCCACCGGGTCCCCTGGGAGGGACGCGACGAGGACAAGGCCGACGGCCGCGTGTGGGCGGTGACCTGCTTCGTGACCCGCGCCGGCTCCCGCCGGCGCGGCGTCACCCGGGTTCTCGCGGCGGCGGCGGTCGAGCACGCCCGGTCGCGGGGTGCCCGTGCGCTCGAGGGCTACCCGATCACCACCACCGAGGTGATGCTGGAGGAGCTGCACGTCGGGACCGTGGGGACGTTCGCCGCAGCGGGGCTGCAGGTGGTCAGCCGGCCCACGACGCGACGGGTCGTCATGCGGATCGACCTGTGAGCGCGGCTCACGTCGCGATCCGGTCAAGTCGCTGACAAGGCCCGGCGAGCCCCGGACAGTTGCGTGGTGCGACCTGTGCCACCACGAACCGACGCGCTCGCCCTCGCCGCCCTTCTCGCCGGGCTGGGGCTGCCGCTCGGCGGCACGCCGGCCGCCGCTGCGACCCCGTGCACCACCACACCGACCGCGGGCTACACGGTCCAGGTCTGCGTCACGGTGCCGGACGGGGTGCTGTCGGGGACGGCGCCGGTGTCCTCCACCGTGGCGGTCTGGCCGGCCGCCGGGTCCTCCGCGCCGGGCGTCAAGCGGGTCACCTTCAGCTGGCGGGGCGGCTACCTGCTCAGCGACCACGACCCCGACGGCAGCGGTCGGTGGTCGATGCAGTGGCGCACCGACCGGCTGCTCGACAGCACCGGGTCGCTGGTGGCCAGGGCCCTGCTGACCGACGGGACGACGTACACCGCCTCGGCGCCGACAGCGGTCTACAACGGTGGGCAGGCGCCGTTCGTCAGCGGCCGCCGCTTCGACGTGTCTCCCGGCACGACGCCGGAGCCCGGCAAGCCGTTCCGGCTGGTCGCCGTCGGCGACGGCGCGGACGGGTCGACCCGCGAGGCCGCGGTCGCGTCGCAGATCGCGTCGTGGCAGCCGAACCTGCTCGCCTACCTCGGCGACGTCTACGAGTCAGGGTCTCCCTACGAGTACGACAACTGGTACTCGTCACCCGACGGCTTCGGCCGGTTCCGTGACATCACCAACCCGGTGCTCGGCAACCACGAGTACCACACACCGGGAGCCGCCGGCTTCTTCGACTACTGGGGCCAGAACACGCCGCACTACTACAGCTACGACGTGGCCGGCTGGCACGTCGTCGCCTTCGACTCCACCGGACGCTTCGGCCAGCTGCAGCCAGGGACACCGCAGTACGACTGGCTGGAGGCCGACCTGGGCGCCAACCGGGCGCGCTGCACGATCGCCTACTTCCACCACCCCCGCTACTCGATCTCCGGGCACAAGGGCAAGACCGGGCTGTCGGCCATCTGGCGGCTGCTCGCCGACCGCAGGGTCACCCTCGCGCTCGCCGGCCACACGCACTCCTACGAGCGGTGGGCCGCCCTGGACCGCGACGGGGTGCCGAGCGAGCGCGGCGTGACCCAGCTGATCGCCGGGGCCGGCGGGCACGAGGCACTGCCCCCGGTCTACTCCGACGGCCGGGTGCAGAAGTACGCGGCGGTGTCCGGCGCCCTGCAGCTGGACCTGCTGGGCGACCGTGCGGAGTTCGCCTACCGGTCCGACGCCGGCGAGGTGGTCGACTCCGGCTCCGTCGGCTGCAAGAGCACCGGCGACACGCTGCCGCCGACCCGGCCGGCCGGGGTCCGCGCGACCGCGACCTCGGAGACGACGGCGACGCTGTCCTGGGCACCGTCCACCGACCAGTACGACTCGGTCGCGGGCTACCGGGTCCGGCGCAACGGGCGGCTCGTCGCGACCGTCGGCGCCGGCAGCACGTCCTGGGCGGACAGCGGTCTGGTGAGCGGCGAGACGTACGTCTGGACGGTCGACGCCTTCGACCCGTCGGACAACGTCTCGGCGCAGTCGGTGCCGACGTCGGTGACGATGCCGGCGCCGCCCCGGCCGCGGGTCAGGGCGAAGCGGCTGCTCGCTGACCTGCGCAGTGCCGGCGAGACGCCCAAGGGCTACCGGCGCGCGCTGTTCGGCGGCTGGGGCGACGCGGACGGCGACGGGTGCAGCACCCGCGCCGAGGTGCTGATCACCGAGGCCAGCCGACCACCGCTGATGACCGAGACCTGCGGGCTGAGCGAGGGCCGCTGGTTCTCCCCCTGGAACGGCGTGCGCCGCTCCGACCTGTCGCTGGTCGGCATCGCGCCGGCGGTCCCGCTCGCCGAGGCATGGCAGTCCGGCGCACGCCGCTGGTCCCCCGCGACCCGGCGTGCGTTGACCAACGACCTGGGCTACGCCGGCACGCTGACCGCGGTCACGACCACCGCGATCGCGGCGCGCGGCAGCGCCGAGCCGCGCAGCTGGCTGCCGTCGCGGAAGGCAGCGCGGTGCGGGTACGTCGCCCAGTGGGTCGCGGCGAAGTGGCGGTGGCGGCTCACGGTCGACCCGGCCGAGCGGTCGTTCCTCCGCGACCGGCTGCGCGCGTGCGGCTCGCCGGGCGTCGCCAAGCCGGCCCGCGCCGCGGTCCGACTCCGCTGAGCCTGCACGACAGGGGGCTGTCCCACGCCCTGCCGCGGCTGCTCGACCGGCGCCGGGTCCTCGGCTGCTCGGCGGGCTCGGGCCGCACATCCACTTCGAGGTCTACCCCGGCCTCGACGCCGCCCAGAGCGCCAGCAGCAGGCTGCGCACCACCCAGCTCGCCCTGCCAGAGGACGTGAGCGGCGCGGTCTACGCGACCGACGGCTACGACCGGCGCATCGCGACCCTCAACGTTCCGGTGTGCGGCCTCCACCCCGACGGGCGCGGAACGCGGCGACGTTGACCCGGTTGGAGCAAGAGGTGCTGCAGTAGCGGCGGGAGCGGTTCTTGGACAGGTCGACGAGTTCGTCGTCGCAGTCGTCGGCGCCGCAGGTCCTGAGCCGGTCCAGCTCCTGCTGCCGGACGACGTCGACGAAGGCCATCGCCGCCTCGACCGCCATCCGGTCAGCCAGCGGCGCCTGCGAGGGCGTCGCGTGCAGGTGGTAGCCCCAGTCGTCGTGCGCGACCAGCTGCGGAAGCGCGCTCGACTCGCGCAGCATCTGGTTGACCAGCTCGACGACACCGTCCTCGTCGAGCTGCCAGAGCCGTCGCAGTCGGGGGCGGAGCTGATGGACCGCGGCCAGCTCGGCGGCGTCACCACGGCGTGAGCCGGTCCACCCCCACTGCTGGACGAAGGCGTCCAAGGACGCCAGGTCGGCGAGCTCGTCCCGCTCGGGCTGCTGCGTGTTCACCAGCGCGGCAGCAGCCGCCAGCGCGATCTCGGTGTCATGGGCAAAGAGCACTTGACCCCTTCCGGACGGCCACCTACGCTGTAATGACCATACTCTGCGTGACCAGTGACAGGAGCCCTCGACGTGCACCAGCCGAGCAGGGGCGGGTTAGGGCTCTCGCTGGCCCTCCTGTCCGCCGCCACCTTCGGCACGTCCGGTTCCTTCGCCGCCAGCCTGATCGAGGCCGGCTGGACCCCGGGTGCAGCCGTCACCGTCCGCGTCCTCGTGGCCGCGCTGGTCCTGACCTTGCCGGCGCTGCTGCAGCTGCGCGGCCACGGCCCGTTGCTGCGGCGCAGTGGCCGCACCCTGCTGGTCTACGGGATCGCCGCGGTGGGCGGCGCGCAACTGTGCTTCTTCATGGCGGTCGAGCACCTGTCGGTCGCCGTCGCGCTGCTGCTCGAGTACTCCGGCGCGCTGCTGGTCGTCGGCTACCTGTGGCTGCGGCGAGGTCAGCGACCCGGGCTGCTGACGCTGTGCGGGGCCGCGGTCGCCGTCGTGGGGCTCGCGCTGGTGCTCGAGCTCATCGGCAACACCGAGCTCGACCTGGTCGGCGTCCTCTGGGGGCTCGGCGCCGCGTTCGGGCTGGCGACGTACTTCGTGCTCTCCGCCGAGAGCGAGGACGCTCTCCCCCCGCTCGTCGTCGCCTGGGGTGGCCTGGCCGTGGGCGGCGCGGCGCTGGCGGTCGCCGGCGCGGCCGGGGTGCTGCCGCTGGCCGCCCCACGGACCGACGTCACGCTGCTGGAGACGCAGGTGAGCTGGCTCGTCCCCGTGCTCGGGCTCGCCCTGGTCGCGGCCGTCGTCGCCTACGTCACCGGCATCGCCGGCGCGCGGCTGCTCGGGGCGAAGGTCGCGTCGTTCGTCGGGCTGACCGAGGTCCTGTTCGCGGTCGCCTTCGCCTGGGTGCTGCTGGGCCAGTCGCTCGGGATCATGCAGCTGACCGGTGGCGCCCTGGTGCTCGCCGGCATCGCGCTGGTGCGCGCCGACGAGCTCCGCTCCCCGGGGGGTCCAGGGGCAGCACCCGTATTCACCCCGCACGAGGAGGCCCTCGCGGCGCAGCCCTGACGCCGCGAGAGCAGTCCTCTCCCGCCCCGTCAGGCCGCCGCAGCCGATGGCCCTCAACATGGCGCGCCGGCTTCCCGCTCCGTGCTGCTGATGATGGCGAACGGCGAGATCCTCGACGCGACGCTCGGCCGGGGGACGCCACGGTTCGAGGCGCTGGTCCGCGACCACCTCGTGGTGCCGATGGGCACGACCTCGCCCGAGTACTCGGCGGCCCTGGGCGCAGGCGTCGTCGCCGCCGGCGACCGGTACGTCGAGGCGCCGGTCTCGGGGTCGCGGGTCCCGGCAGAGAATGCGGCGCTCTTCGGCATGCTCGCCGATCACCCCACCTAGCCCCTCAGCCTGATCCCTGTGCGAGGGCTCAGGGCCGGACGCCGACCTCCTCGAGGCGGGTGAGCATCTCGGCCGGGTCGGCGTAGACCCGGTAGGCGCCGGCCCGCTCGAGCTCCTCGCGGCCGTAGCCGCCGGACAGCAGGCCGATGCCGAGAGCCCGGGCCCGCTGCGCGGCGAGCAGGTCCCAGACACTGTCGCCGACGACGAACGAGTGCTCCGGCGCGACGCCGAGCAGCCGCGCTGCTGCGAGGAAGAGGTGCGGGTCGGGTTTGGCGCGCTCGACCAGGTCGCGCGTCACGACGGGCACGTCGGCGGGCAGGCCGAACATCTCGATCGCGCTCGCCGCCGTGCGCCGGGCGCCGCTGGTCGCGATGGCGAAGGGGATGCCGCGGTCGTGCAGGTGGTGCAGCAGCTCGCGGGCGCCGGGCAGCGGCACGACGGAGTCGGCACGTTGCAGGTAGAAGCGGGCGTGCGCGTCGGCAACCCGCTGCAGCGTCTCGGGGTCGAGCGGCACGCCGGTCTCCCGCTGCAGCGCGTCGAGGAACAGTCCGCCGGACATGCCGATCCGGCGGTGGATGCGCCACACCGACAGCGGGATGCCGACCTCGGCGAGCGCCTCCTGCCAGGCGGTCACGTGCTGGTAGACCGAGTCGACGAGCGTGCCGTCGAGGTCGAAGAGCAGGGCCGGCTGAGGGACCTCCAGACCTTGCAGGCCGGACACGTCGGGGACGGTCATCGCCGGCTCCTACCCACCGCCGGCCAGCTCACGGCCGCGGTCGCGGGCCGCCTCCAGCGCCGAGAGCATCGCGGCCCGCACCCCGTGGTTCTCCAGCTCGCGGATCGCGTTGATGGTGGTGCCTGCCGGTGACGTGACCGCCTCGCGCAACGTCACCGGGTGCTCGCCGGAGTCGCGCAGCATCACCGCGGACCCGATCGCCGTCTGCACGATCAGGTCGTGGGCCACCTGGCGGGGCAGGCCGAGAAGGATGCCGGCGTCGGTCATGGCCTCGACGAGGTAGAAGAAGTACGCCGGACCGCTGCCCGACAGGGCGGTCACCGCGTCCTGCTGAGACTCGGGGACCCGGATCGTCCGGCCGACCGGGGTGAAGATCGACTCCGTGCGCGCGAGGTGCTCCTCCCCGGCGTGGGTCCCGGCCGAGATGGCGCTCATGGCCTCGTCGACGAGGACCGGCGTGTTGGACATGACGCGCACGACCGGCGTGCCCTCCGCCAACCGGGACTCGATGAACGCCGTGGTGGTGCCGGCCGCGGCGGAGACGACGAGCCGGTCGGCCGGGACGTGCGGGGCGAGCTCGTCGAGCAGGGCGGCCATGTCCTGCGGCTTGACGGTGAGGATGAGCGTGTCGGCCCGCCCCGCGGCCTCCGCGGTGCCGAGCACCTCGACGCCGTACCGCTCGCGCAGGGTGGCGGCCCGCTCCGGACGGCGCGCGGTGACGACGACGTCGGTCGGTGCGGTGCCGCTGCGAAACATCCCCGACAGCAGCGCCTCGCCCATCTTTCCGGTGCCGAGCACTGCCACCCGCTGCGCCATGTCGGACCTACCCCTTGGTGGCGACGGCGCGGAGGAAGAACGACAGGTTGGCCGGCTTCTCGGCCATCCGGCGCACGAGGTAGCCGTACCACTCGTCACCGTAGGGCACGTAGACGCGCATCTGCTGGCCCTGGCGGGCGAGCCGCTCCTGCTCGTGCGGCCGGATGCCGTAGAGCATCTGGAACTCGAAGCTGTCCTTGGGGCGGCGGGTGCGCCGGGCGAGCTCCTCGGTGATGGCGACCAGGCGCGGGTCGTGCGTGGCGACCATCGGGTAGCCGGGGCCCTGCATCAGTACGCGCAGCGCGCGCACGTAGGCCCGGTCGACGTCGGACCGGCCCTGGAAGGCGACCGACTCGGGCTCCTTGTAGGCGCCCTTGCACAGGCGGACCCGCGACCCCTCGTGGGCCAGGTCACGGCAGTCCGCCTCGGTGCGGCGCAGGTAGGCCTGCAGCACCGCGCCGGTCTCCGGGAAGTCGGCGCGCAGGTCGCGCAGGATGCCCAGCGTCGAGTCGGTGGTGGTGTGGTCCTCCATGTCGAGGGTCACCGTGGTGCCGGCGGCGCGGGCGGCCTCGCAGATGGCGAAGGCGTTGTCGAGCGCGACCTTCTCGCCGTCGCCGGGCAGGGCCTGGCCGACCGCCGACAGCTTGACCGAGACCTCGGTGGTGCCGGTCAGACCGCCGTCGCCGAGCAGCTTGAGCAGCCGGAGGTAGGCCTCCCGGGTCGCGTCGGCCTGCTCCCGCACGAGCGTGTCTTCGCCGAGGTGGTCCAGGGAGGCGAGCAGGTTGCGGTCGGCGAGCTCCCGGACCGCCGACACCGCCTCCTCAGCGCTGGTGCCGGCGACGAACCGGGCGACGACGGACCGGGTCACGGGGGCGGTCTCCACCAGGTGGCGGATCCGGCCGCTCCGGGACATCGACAGCAGCACTCGCCGCAGCAACGCGAAGACCTCCTCTGGCGGCGCGCGACCTCGTCGTCGCTCGCCGGGTCAGGCTAACGCCCGCACGCGCCCGGGCGGTCACGGCCTGTCACTTGCATGTTTCACGGCTGTTGCTCTCGGGCAAGCCCCCTCCGGTTCGTGCACCGGCCGCCCCGACCGGTGCACTTCGACGTCAGCCGGAGGCCGCCGTGAGCGGAGTTCAGACGGGCACCGTCAAGACCAACATCCCGGCCCGCATGGACCGGTTGCCGTGGTCCCGATGGCACTGGCTGGTGGTCCTCGGCCTCGGCACCGTGTGGATCCTGGACGGTCTCGAGGTCACCATCGTCGGCTCCATCGCCGGCCGGCTCACCGAGGAAGGCAGCGGGCTCGAGATCACCGAGAGCCAGATCGGTGTCGCGGCCGGTGTCTATGTGGCCGGCGCCTGCCTGGGCGCACTGTTCTTCGGCTACCTGACCGACCGGCTGGGCCGCAAGAAGCTCTTCATGGTCACGCTGGCCGTCTACCTCGTCGCGACGGTCCTCACCGCGTTCTCGATGAACCCGATGTGGTTCTACGTCTGCCGGTTCTTCACCGGCGCCGGTGTCGGCGGGGAGTACGCCGCCATCAACTCGGCCATCGACGAGCTCATCCCCGCCCGCGTCCGAGGCCGTGTCGACCTCATCATCAACGGCTCCTTCTGGCTCGGCACCGCCTTCGGCGCCGCGCTGTCCGTCTTCCTGCTCAACGAGGAGCACTTCGCCAAGGACGTCGGCTGGCGCATCGCCTTCGGCCTGGGCGCGATCCTCGGCATCGGCATCCTCTTCGTCCGCAAGAACGTGCCCGAGAGCCCCCGCTGGCTCTTCATCCACGGCCACGAGAAGAGCGCCGAGCGCATCGTCCGCGACATCGAGGGCCAGGTCGAGGAGAGCACCGACGAGCGGCTGCCCAAGGCCGAGCAGGACGACGACTACCTCACGGTCCGCCAGCGCAAGACGATCGGCTTCGGCACCATCGCCAAGACTGCGTGGAAGCTCTACCCGAAGCGCTTCGTCCTCGGGCTCGCGCTGTTCATCGGCCAGGCGTTCCTCTACAACGCCGTGTTCTTCACCTTCGCGCTGGTGCTCACCGACATCGTCAAGGTGGACACGGCGAAGGCGCCGTGGTACCTCATCCCGCTGGCCATCGGCAACTTCCTCGGCCCGCTGCTGCTGGGGCGGCTGTTCGACACGGTCGGCCGCCGGATCATGATCACCGGGACGTACGTCCTCTCCGGCCTGATCCTGATCCTGACCGGCTACCTGTTCGACAACGGGTCCCTGTCGGCCAACACGCTCACCCTGATGTGGTGCGTCGTCTTCTTCTTCGCGTCGGCCGGTGCGAGCGCCGCCTACCTCACCGTGTCGGAGATCTTCCCGATGGAGACCCGCGCGATGGCGATCGCGTTCTTCTACGCCGTCGGCACCGGCCTGGGCGGCATCATCGGCCCGATCCTGTTCGGCAAGTTCATCGAGGAGGGTCGCAGCCAGGTCGTGTTCGGCTACTACCTCGGTGCCGGACTGATGATCGCGGCCGGTCTGGTCGCGGCAGTCCTCGCGGTGAACGCGGAGAAGCGCTCGCTCGAGGACATCGCCGAGCCGCTGACCGCCCAGGAGGCGGAGGGGTCGGCCGACGAGACCAAGGACGCCCGGGAGATCGACCTCCGCGACCGCGAGAAGGTCTCCGCCGGTGGTCGCGGGGACGACTGGGACGCCGACGACGTGGACGCCAACCGGCGGGCGGGCACGTCCAGCAGCCTGCGTCGCTACCACTGACGCGGTCTGCCGGAGCACGGCTAGAGCGTCCGCCGGCGCAGGGTCACGGCACCGAGCCCGAGCGCCAGCAGGATCGCCAGCACGACGACGGAGAGGTCGACCCACGAGCTCGGGTCGACCTCTCCATTCGTCGTCAGGTCGCGCATCAGGTCGACGGCGTAGGAGAGCGGCAGCACGTTGGAGATCCAGCGCAGTACGTCGTCGAGCTGGTCGCGTGGCACCAGCAGCCCGCACAGCAGGAACTGCGGCAGGACGAAGGCCGGCATGAACTGCACGGCCTGGAACTCGGTCGCCGCGAACGCGCTCAGGAAGAGGCCGAGCGCCATGCCGAGCACCGCGTCGCAGACCGCGACGACGAGCAGCAGCCACAGCGGGCCGGCGACGTCGAGGCCGAGCAGGGTGACCGCCAGCCCGGTGGCGACGACGGCCTGGACGGTCGCGACCAGCCCGAAGGCCAGCGCGTAGCCGACCAGCAGGTCGAGCTTGCCGATCGGCATGGTCAGCAGCCGCTCCAGGGTCCCGGAGGTCCGCTCCCGCAGGGTCGCCACCGAGGTGACGAGGAACATCACGACGAACGGGAAGATGCCGAGAAGCGGTGCGCCGATCTCGTCGAACACCGTCGTCCCGTCGAAGATCCAGGCGAGCAACGTCAGGAGCACGCAGGGGACGACGACGAGCATCGCCAGCGTGCGCGGGTCGTGGCGCAGCTGCCGCAGGACGCGGGACGCCGTCGCCAGGGTGATCGAGACGCTCATGCCGGTCCTCCCTCGGTCCGTGCGTCGGTGGCCCGCACAGTCCTGCCGTCGGCCTCGGCCTCGTCGACCAGACGGAGGAACGCCTGCTCGATGTCGGTGCTGCTGGTGCGCTCCAGCAGTGCCGGCGGCGGGTCGTCGGCGAGCAGCCGGCCCTCGCGCATCAGCAGCAGCCGCTCGCACCGCGACGCCTCGTCCATCACGTGGCTGCTCACCAGGAGCGTCACGCCGCCCGCGGCGAGCCGGGCGAACATGTCCCAGAGGTCGCGGCGCAGCACCGGGTCCAGCCCCACGGTCGGCTCGTCGAGCACCAGCACCTCCGGGTCGCCGAGCAGGGCCGCGGCCAGCGAGACCCGTGCCTCCTCCCCGCCGGAGAGCCGGCTGCACAGCGCATCGGCGTGGTCGGTGAGCCCCACGTCACCGAGCACCCGGTCTGCGTCACCCGCGGGTGCGCCGAGCACGGCGGCGAAGTAGCGCAGGTTCTCGCGGACGGTGATGTCGGCGTAGACCGACGGCGCCTGCGTCACGTAGCCCACCGACCGCCGCAGCTGCGGCGACCCGGCCGGCCGGCCGAGCACCTCGACCACGCCTCCGGCCACCACCTGGACGCCGACGACCGAGCGCATCAGGGTGCTCTTGCCGCAGCCGCTGGGGCCGAGCAGCCCGGTGACCGACCCGCGGGCCACGTCGAACGAGACGCCGTCGATGACGGTGCGCCCGCCGCGCACGACCCGCAGGTCGCGCACGCTGATCGCCGGAGCAATATTCATCACACGATGAAATATCCTCCTGTCCGCGCCGGGCGTCAACCCTCCGCGAGGTAGCGCTGCACGGCCGGCGCGACGAGGGCCACCAGGTCGTCCTGCGAGGCCGAGGCCATCGGCTCGATGCGCACGACGTGGCGCAGGATCACGACCCCCACCATCTGGGCCGCGGCCGCCTGCAGCCGCAGCGGGTCGGCCGGGCCGACCGCCGCCGAGATCCGGCCGAGCAGGGCGCTGCCGACGAACTCACGCAGCATCGCTGCGCCCTGCTCCCCGGTCATCGCCGAGCGCAGCATCCCTAGCATCGGCGCCCGAAAGTCGGGGTCGGCCCACACACCGAGGAACGTGCGCACCAGCCGTTCACCGAGCTGGTCCTCTGGGCCGTCGAGGATCTGCGGCACCAGCTCGGCCGGCGCGAAGGGCAGCTCCATCGCGGCGACGAACACCTGCTCCTTGGTGCCGAAGTAGTGATGCACGAGCGCCGGGTCCACCTCCGCCGACCGGGCGATCCCCCGGACACTGGCCGCGGCGTAGCCCTTGCCGGCGAACTCCTCGCGCGCCGCGGCGAGGATCAGGGCCCGCCGGTCGCCGCCGTCGGCGGGTCGCCCCGGACCGCGACGCGCCGGCTCGGCCATCACCTGCTCACCACGTCGCCATGATGCCCCCCGCCGGCGTGCGCCGGGCTGCTAGTTGCGGGCGAGGACGGCGTACGTGACGAAGGGCTCGTCCACGACGCCCGAGGGGTGCACCCGTCCGAGCTCCGCGAGCTCGGCGTCGACGACCGCGGCCGCCCGGTGGGGGCCGAGGGCGAACACGTAGGACTTCGTCAGCATGTTGCGTCCGAGCTCCTCGAGGCCCACCCGGCGCGACCACGGGATCTCGACGGTCGCGACCTTGCGCCGCCACGGCTTTCCCGCCAGCAGGTCGGCGGTCCACTCGTCGCCAGGATGGGGCGGGATGCCGCAGGCCGCGAAGAGCCGGAGGTCGTGCTCGTGCACCCAGGGGACGGACTGGTCGTGCTGGTTCCACCAGAGGGCGAGCACCGCCCCCGGCTTGAGCACCCGGAACGCCTCAGGCACCGAGCGCTGCGGGTCGGTCCAGTGGAAGGACTGCGCATAGGCCACCAGGTCGAACAGCCCCTCGCCCAACGGCAGCGCGTTGCCGTCGCCGGCCACCGGCCGGACTCGCGAGGTCGAGCGCGACCGCAGGACCCGCAGGGCGTCGAGCCCCGGCTCCACCGCGGTGACCGTGGCGCCGCGGCCGGCGAGCGCCCGCGAGGCGATGCCGGTGCCGGCACCGACGTCGCACACGGACGACCAGAGCAGGGGCTGCCCCATCGCGGACTCCAAGGCGTCGAACAGCGGGGCCGGGTAGTCGGGACGGTGCGCGTCGTAGTCGGCCGCGACCGCGTCGAAGAGCTGCCGCTCGCTCACGGGGTCCTGCTCACGGCGTGCTGCTCACGGTGTGCTGCTCGCTGCCGCCAGGTTGAGCCGGGCGAAGGCCAGCCCCTCGGCGAGGTCGGCCTCCCGCTCGTCGCGGTTGACCGCGCGCCGGGTGTTGATCTCGAGGACGACCGACCCGTCGTAGCCCGCCCGGGCCAACCGCTCCAGCACCTCGGCGCACGGCTGGTTGCCACGACCGGGCACCAGGTGCTCGTCCTTGTTGGACCCCGAGCCGTCGGCGAGGTGGACGTGGGACAGCCGGTCCGCCAACGCGTCCAACACCTGCACGGCGTCGGAGTCGGAGACGGCGGTGTGCGACAGGTCCAGGGTGACCGCGGGCACGTCGAGCTCCAGCAGATCCCAGTGCGGCAGGTAGGCCACGACCTCCCGACTGCGGGCCCGCCACGGGAACATGTTCTCCACGGCGAAGACGACGTCGGTCTCGTCCTGCATCCGCTCCAGGCCCTCGACGAAGCCCCGCGCGTAGTCCCGCTGCCAGCGGAACGGCGGGTGCACCACCACGGTCGGGGCGCCGACGCGCTCGGCCGCCTCACGGGCTCGCTGCAGCTTGGTCCAGGGGTCGGTCGACCAGACCCGCTGGGTCAGGAGCAGGCACGGGGCGTGGATGGCCAGCACGGGGATGCCGAACCGCTCCGACAGCCCCCGCAGCGCGTGCGGGTCCTGGCTGACCGGGTCGGTCCACACCATCACCTCGACGCCGTCGAAGCCGAGGTCCGCGGCCATCTCGAACGCCGTCGTGCAGGTCTCGGGGTAGCAGGACGCGGTGGACAGCGCGACCTTCGCACCGGGGACGCGCACCGTGCGGTTCACCCCACCAGCCTATGGCCGCACGTAGGGTGGCTCCTGTGCCCGAGGTGCCTCTCGACTTCCCCCGCGCGTGGGTGGAGTTCCCCGACCCCGCCGACGACGAGCAGTCGTTCCGCTGCGACCTGACCTGGCTCACGTCGAGCTGGACCTGCATCTTCGGCAACGGCTGCCAGGGCATCTACGCCGACCAGCCCCCCGAGGTGGGGTGCTGCACCCTCGGCGCGCACTTCTCGGACAAGGACGACGAGCGCCGGGTCAAGGCCTTCGTCAAGCAGCTGACCCCGGAGACCTGGCAGCACTACGACCCCAAGAAGTGGACCGAGAAGGACGAGGACGGCGCCCGCAAGACCCGGGTCGTCGACGGTGCCTGCATCTTCGCCAACCGCCCGGACTTCCCCGGAGGCGGTGGCTGCGCCCTGCACGGTCTTGCCCTGCGCACCGGCCGGCACTTCCTCGAGACCAAGCCCGACGTGTGCTGGCAGCTGCCGATCCGGCGGACGTACGAGCACGTCGAGCGGCCGGACGGCACCGAGGTGCTGGTCATCGTCATCGCCGAGTACGACCGGAGGGGCTGGGGCGCCGGCGGGCACGACCTGGACTGGTACTGCAGCGGCAACACCGAGGCGCACGTCGGCGTCGAGCCGGTCTACGTCTCGATGCGCGCCGAGCTGGTCGAGCTGATGGGCCAGAAGGGGTACGACGAGCTCAGCCGCCTGGCCGAGGAGCACCTGACATCCCGGCGGCGCTTCGCGCTGCACCCGGCAGACCCCAAGGCTCGTCGCCCCTGAGCCGGCGTCTGTAGGACGGTCGGCGCGCCACCCGGGACCTTCTGCCCTTCAGCTCGGGCTCGGCGCCGCGAAACGGTGGAGACGGTTCCCTCGGTGCTCGTCGCCCCGTCCGGAGGTCGTCATGCGCAGCGCCCACACCACCGTCCAGACCGGCCAGCCGCTCCTCGTGGCCGACCATGTCAGCAAGATCTACCGCAGCGGTGACGTGGAGGTCCCCGCACTGGTGGACCTTGACCTCACCGTCGACGCAGGCGAGCTGGTCGCCGTGATGGGCCCCTCCGGGTCGGGGAAGACCACCCTGCTCAACTGCCTGTCGGGTCTCGACGACATCGATGCCGGCCACGTGCGGGTCGCCGGCCGCGACCTGTTCGCCATGAGCGACGCCGACCGCACCGAGCACCGGGCCCGGTCGATGGGCTTCGTCTTCCAGTCGTTCAACCTGATCCCGGTCTTCAGCGCGGTCGAGAACGTCGAGCTGCCCCTGCTGCTCGTCGGCACACCCGCCAAGCAGGCCCGCGTCGCCGCCGTCGAGATGCTGGACCAGGTCGGGCTCGCCCACCGCGAGGACCACCTGCCCAACCAGATGTCCGGCGGCGAGCAGCAGCGGGTCACCATCGCCCGCGCCCTGGTCGCCAAGCCGGCGATCGTCTGGGCCGACGAGCCGACCGGCAACCTGGACACCGCGATGGCCGAGCAGATCATGGTCCTGCTGCGCCAGCTCAACGTGCAACACGGGCAGACGATCGTCCTCGTCACCCACGACCCGCAGATCGGCGCGGCCGCCGGCCGCCTCGTCCTCATGCGCGACGGCCGCCTACAGAAGGACGAGCGCCGCGACCACCTGACCGTGCCGGCCTCCAACGGTGGCGGCCGGGCGGTGTACCAGGTCCCGCCACCCCGCTTCCACTGAGAGGGATGCGCCATGTATCCCGAGCTCACCCGCCCGCTGCTCGTCCTCCTCGGCGGCGCCCTCGCCGTCATCGCCTTCCTCGCCATCGGCCGGCCGGTCCTGCGCCGGCTGGCGTTCCGCCAGGTCACCCGGCGGCCCGGCGAGGCCGTCCTCGTCGTGCTCGGCTCACTGCTGGGCACGACGCTGATCGTCACCAGCCTCGTCGTCGGCGACTCGCTGGACCGGTCCGTGCGTCAGACGGCGTACGACGTCCTCGGCCCGATCGACGAGGTGGTGCGCGCGGCCGACGCCGACGTCGGGACGCAGGCCATCGACCGCCTGCAGCCGCTCCGCGACGACCCGCAGCTCGACGGCCTGCTCGCGGTGCGGGGTGACCTGGCCGCCGCCTCCAGCGGCTCCGGTCGCACACGCCTGGCCGCGCCGCGCATCCTGGTGTGGGAGCTCGACTTCTCTCAGGCACGGCTGTTCGGCGCGCCGGACCCGTCGGGCCTCGCCGTGCCCGACCCGGGTCCCGGCCGGGTTGTCGTCAACTCCACGCTCGCCGAGAACCTCCGGCTCGGTGTCGGTGAGCCGCTGGTGCTCCACCTCTACGGCGCCCCTTATCAGCTCACGGTCAGCGACGTGGTGCCCGGAGAGGGCCTGGCCGGCATGGGGCTGGGCGCCAGCGTCAACACCAACGCGTTCGTGTCCCCAGGCACCTTGACGGCGGCCGCAGCGAGGGCCGGCACGTCACCGACGACCACTGTGCTGGTGTCCAACCGCGGCGGAGTCGAGGAGGGCGACGAGCTGACGGCACCGGTCACCGCCTCCGTCCGCGCGGCGCTGGGCGGACTCGACCGCACCGGCGCGTCCGTGTCGACGCCGAAGCACGAGGTGCTCCAGGCCGCCGAGCGGGTCGCGGCGTCGCTGGGATCGATGTTCCTCTTCATCGCCAGCTTCGCGATCATCGCCGGCGTGCTGCTGGTCGTGAACATCTTCGTGATGCTCGCCGAGGAGCGGAAGGGCCAGCTCGGCATCCTGCGCGCCGTGGGCATGCGCCGCCGCCGGGTGACCGGCGAGTTCGCCCTCGAAGGTGCGGTGTACGCCGCGGCAGCCGCTGTCGTCGGGACCCTGGTCGGGGTGCTGGTCGGCCGGGTGGTCGTCGTCGTGGCGCTGAACATCCTCAACGCGTTCGAGAAGAGCGACAACAAGCTCGACATCGTCTTCGACGTCAGCACGGTCAGCCTGCTGAACGGTGCGGCGGGTGGTTTCCTCATCGCCTTCGCGGCCGTGGTGCTGACCAGCGTGCGGATCGCCCGGACCAACATCATCGCGGCGATCCGGGACCTGCCGCCGGCCACCACCGGGCGCCCGCGCAGGGCGCTGACGATCGTCTCGGCCGTCGCCACGGTGCTGTTCGCCGCCTTTTCCGTCCCGGCACTGGTCAGCAGCGCCGGCCCGGCGGTCTACCTGATGCCGGTGCTGACCCTCGTCGCGGCGATCCCTCTGCTGCGCCGGCTCGCCCCGCTCAAGACGGTGACCACGGCGACCGCGGTCGTCACCCTGCTGTGGGGGCTGGGCGCCCACCTGGTGCGCCCCGACATGTTCAACGGCGGCACGACGGCGACGTACGTCGTGATGGGGACGATGCTGTCCTTCGCCGCCGTCGTGCTGATCAGCCAGTACCAGTGGCTCGTCCTGAGCCCGTTGCGGCCGCTGATCCGCCGGCCGTCCGAGGCCGGCCTCTCCGCGCGGCTCGCCGTCGCCTACCCGACAGCGCGCGCGTTCCGGACCGGCGCGACGCTGGCGATGTACTGCATCGTCGTCCTCGTCATGGTCCTCCTCGCGCAGATCTCGGCGGTGATCAGCGCCGGCGTGGAGACCGCGGTCAAGGACGCCACCGCCGGGTGGACGATGCGCGCGGACTTCAACCCCTCCACACCGCTGCCCGACTACACACGCTCGGTGACCGGTGGCCGCTTCGCCGGGATGATCGAGGACGTCGCGCCGCTGCTGACGGCGAACGGCGACGGCGACGACCCGCTCGGGCGCACGACCAGCGCGCTCCCGGTGACCGCGGTCGGCGTCCCCGGCCAGATGATCACCCACGAGCCCGCGCTCGAGGACCGGCTGTCCAGCCTGCGGTCGGACGAGGCGGCCTGGCGACTCGTGCTGGCCGACCCGCGCTACGCGATGATCGACCTCTACTACGGGGCTGACGGCGGTCCGCAGGGCGACGGCGTGCAGCCGGGAGCCGAGGTGGCGGTCACCGACCCGCGCACCGGCGCCGTCTCGACCCGGATCGTCGCCGGCACCCTGCGCGACGCCTCAGCCTTCTACGGCGTCAACACCGGTGAGAACCGGTGGCCCCTGGTGATGAGCGCCGACAGCGTCCGGCAGGCCTTCGGTCCAGGCGCGACAGTGAACAGCCTGCTGCTGCGCACCGTCGACGGCGTCGACCGCGCGCAGCTCGCCCGTCGGCTGCAGGGTCAGTTCCTGGCCAACGGCCTCGTCGTCACCGACGTGCCGGACGACGTGCGCCAGACGTATGCGGCCAACACCCAGATGTTCCGGCTGATGCAGGGCTACCTGGCCCTCGGCCTGCTGGTCGCCATCGTCGGGCTCGGTGTCGTGATGGTCCGGTCGGTGCGTGAGCGACGGCGGACGATCGGCGTCCTGCGGGCGCTCGGGTTCCGGGCCCGGACGATCCGCCGCTCGTTCCTCGCCGAGAGCTCGCTGGTCGCGGTCGAGGGGGTCGCGGTGGGGACCGCGCTGGGCCTCCTGACGACGTACCTCCTGTACCGGAACAGCCCCGCGTTCGGCTCCATCCACAGCGGGTTCCCGATCGCCTGGCCGGAGATCACGGTGACCGTCGGCACCGCGCTGGTCGCGTCCCTCGCGGCGACCGTCGTGCCGGCCCGGCGGGCGGCGGCCGTCAAGCCGGCGATCGCGGTCCGGGTCGCGGACTGACGAGCAGCCCGGGAGGACCGGGAGACCCGGCACGAGCGGTCGGTGCCCGCGCCCAGCCCGGGTGACCGGCTGCTGCGGGCCGGCCGGGTCAGGATCGGCCGCCGCCGCGGTGGTGCGGGCGGTGGCTCAGGCGGGGGCGGGGGCGCGGGCGACGGCTCGGACCAGGCCGGCGGATAGGGCTGGACGACGTACGGACGCCTAGATCCGGGCGAACCTCAGCTCCTGGGTCCCGATCTCGAGCAGGCCGGCCGGCACCAGGTCACGGCGTCCGGCGAGCGTCAGCTCGAGCGGCACGAGCACGTCTCGCTGCAGCCGGCCCACCTCGACCGGGTCGCCGTCGGCGACCCGCAGCAGCTCGTCCGCGAGAGCGGCCCGCGCGCCGCGCCAGCCGGCACCACCCGGCGAGCGGTCCGACGCCAGCCAGGCGATCCGCTCCTGGTCGCCGTGGGCGACGGCGTTCAGCCAGATCCAGGGCGGCACGATGCCGCCGGCACCCTTGGCCCGCAGGCACTCGAGGAGGCGTCCGTCGAGGTAGGCATCAGCCTCGTCGGCGACGTCCGAGCCACCCCAGGTGGTCCAGCGCTCTGTAGCGTGCCGGACCCGCCGCCAACCGCGCATGCCACCCATCTCCGTCACTGCCGGTCGGACGGCTCCCGGTGGAGCCGCTGGCCACGGTCACTATCGGTCAGCGGGCGGCGCGGGTCGCAGAGGCGATCGGGCCCCGTTCTCGGGTCCTTGGACCCTTCGCCGTCGGGTCCAGCGGCAAGGCCGCACGCGCGGAGGAGCGCCTCGCCCTACGATCCCGGGCATGGGCGACGGCAACTCCCTCGGCACCATCCTCGGCGTCTGGGCGCACCCCGACGACGAGTCATATCTGTGCGCCGGGCTGATGGCGCGTGCCACGAGGGCCGGTGACCGGGTCGTGTGCGTGACGGCCACCCGGGGCGAGCTCGGCTCCCCCGACGAGGAGAAGTGGCCGCCGGGGGCACCGCTGGCCGCCGTGCGCACGACCGAGATGGAGGCGGCGCTGGGTGTGCTGGGGATAACCGAGCACCACTGGCTGGACTACCCGGACGGTGGCTGCGCGCAGGTCGACCAGGACGAGGCGGTCCGCCGGGTCGCGCAGGTCATGGCGGAGGTGCAGCCGGACACGGTGCTGACCTTCGGTCCCGACGGCATGACCGGCCACGACGACCACAAGGCGGCCTGCCGCTGGGCGACCACCGCGTTCGAGCAGGTCGGCAAACCGGGCGCCGTCCTCGCCTACGCCACCAAGACCGCCGACTGGAACGCGCGCTACGTCTCCGCGCTCGACGAGCGCAACGTCTTCATGGGCTTCACGCCGCCCGCGACGCCGCTCGACAACCTCGTCGTGCACGAGGAGCTGACCGGGGACCTGCTGGAGGCCAAGCTGCGCGCCCTGATGTCGATGCCCAGCCAGGTCATGCCGCTGGTCGACGCGGTCGGTTTGGACACATACCGCGAGGCGATGGCGCTGGAGGCGTTCCGCCGTCCCTGAGAGGGGTGAGCCGGGAAGGTCGGGCGGCGCGCCTCCGGGTGCACCGGCTCCTGCCGGGTTTCGTCCGAGGTCCCACCTACGCTCCCCACATGAGCCGCACCGCCGTCCGCGAGCGTCCCGCCTACCGCTGCGCGGAGTGCGGCTGGGCCACGACCAAGTGGGTCGGGCGGTGCGGTGAGTGCCAGGCCTGGGGCACGGTCGAGGACACGTCCGCCCCTGCCGTGCGCACGACGGCGGCCGGTCCGGTCAGCACCCCCGCCCGCCCGATCGGCCAGGTCGACGTCGACGCCGCCCGCGCGGTGCCCACCGGGGTCGACGAGCTCGACCGCGTGCTCGGCGGGGGGCTCGTGCCCGGCGCGGTCGTGCTGCTCGCCGGCGAGCCGGGTGTCGGCAAGTCCACCCTGCTGCTCGACGTGGCGGCCCGGGTGGCCGAGCACGGGCCGGCCCTCTACGTCACCGGCGAGGAGTCCGCGGCCCAGGTGCGGCTGCGCGCCGACCGCATCGGGGCGATCCGCGACGACCTCATGCTGGCGGCAGAGACCGACCTCGCAGCGGTGCTGGGCCACGTCGACGCGGTCGGGCCGTCCCTGCTCGTGGTCGACTCGGTGCAGACGATCGCCAGCGCCGAGGTCGACGGCTCGCCGGGCAACGTGAGCCAGGTCCGCGAGGTGGCGGCCGCGCTGATCCGGGTGGCCAAGGACCGCGGCATCGCGACGGTGCTCGTCGGTCACGTCACCAAGGACGGCTCGGTCGCGGGTCCCCGCCTGCTGGAGCACCTGGTCGACGTGGTGCTGCAGTTCGAGGGCGACCGGCACTCCCGGCTGCGCATGGTCCGCGGCATCAAGAACCGCTACGGCCCCTCGGACGAGGTCGGCTGTTTCGACCTCTCCGACGACGGCATCCAGGGGCTGGCCGACCCGAGCGGCCTCTTCCTGTCCCAGCGCCGCGAGGCGGTGGCCGGCACCTGCGTCACGGTGACCGTCGAGGGCAAGCGGCCGCTGGTGGCCGAGGTCCAGGCGCTGCTCGCGCCGTCGCACCTGACCTCGCCGCGACGTACGACCAGCGGGCTCGACGGAGGGCGGCTGGCCATGGTGCTCGCCGTGCTGCAGCGGCGCGGCGGCGAGCGGATCCGGATGTCCACGACGGCGGCCAGCGACGTCTACGCGTCCACAGTCGGCGGGGTGCGGCTGACCGAGCCGGCCACCGACCTGGCCGTGGCGCTGGCGGTGGCCGGCGCCGCGCAGAACGAACCGCTCGCCACCGGCCTGGTGGCCGTCGGCGAGGTCGGCCTGGCGGGTGACATCCGCCGGGTGACGGCCACCTCGCGCCGGCTGGCCGAGGCTGCCCGGCTCGGCTTCACCCACGCCCTGGTCCCGCCGGACCCTGGTCGGGTGCCGCCGGGCATCACCGCTATCGAGGTCACCGACCTGGGGATGGCGCTGCGGGTGGCCTTCCCCGGGGCGGAGGTGATCCCGTTCGGGAACCGACGAGCCCACTGAGTCGTGATCCTCTCGTGACCCCTCAGCGTCCACCGATCGACGCCCCGGCACGGATAGACTCGCCCGCGGTCACGGCTGACGAGCGGGAGCGGTGAGGTGGCAGGCACCGAACGGTTCGACGACCCGCTGCGCGCGACGCTCGCGGCGGTGGCACCTGGCACCGCGCTGCGCGACGGCCTGGAGCGCATCCTGCGCGGCGGGACGGGCGCCCTGATCGTCCTGGGCTACGACAAGGTCGTCGAGACCCTGTGCACCGGCGGCTTCGTGCTGGACGTGGAGTTCAGCTCCACCCGCCTGCGCGAGCTGGCCAAGATGGACGGGGCGATCGTGGTCGACCGCGACTGCACCCGCATCGTGCGCGCGGCGGTCCAGATGGTGCCCGACTCGGCCATCCCGACCGACGAGTCCGGCACCCGGCACCGCACCGCCGACCGGGTCAACAAGCAGACAGACCTGCCGGTCATCTCGGTCAGCCAGTCGATGAGCATCATCGCGATCTACGTCGCCGGCCAGCGCTACGTCCTCGAGGCGTCTCCGCAGATCCTGTCCCGCGCCAACCAGGCGCTGGCGACGCTCGAGCGCTACAAGCTGCGCCTCGACGAGGTCTCCGGCACGCTGTCCGCCCTCGAGATCGAGGACCTCGTCACCGTGCGCGACGTGTCGGCGGTGGCCCAGCGTCTCGAGATGGTGCGGCGCATCGCCGGCGAGATCGAGTCGTACGTCGTCGAGCTCGGCACCGACGGGCGCCTCCTGACCCTGCAGCTCGACGAGCTGATCGCGGGGGTCGAGCCGGACCGGGAGCTGATCGCTCGCGACTACCTGCCGACACCGACCGGGCGGCGTTCCCGGACGGTCGCCGACGTGATGAGCGACCTCGACCTGCTGGACTCGCTCGAGCTGCTGGACCTGGCCGCGGTGGCCAGGGCGCTCGGCTACGCCGGCGGCGAAGGCCTCGACGCCGCCGTCTCCCCGCGCGGCTACCGGCTGCTCGCCCGGGTCCCGCGCCTGCCCGGCACGGTGGTCGACCGGCTGGTCGAGCACTTCGGCAGCCTGCAGAAGCTGCTCGCCGCCAGCATCGACGACCTGCAGACGGTCGAGGGTGTCGGCGAGTCGCGGGCCCGGTCGATCCGCGAAGGCCTCTCCCGACTCGCCGAGTCCTCGATCCTCGAGCGCTACGTCTGACCCTTTCGCTCCCGGCCGGCCTGGCTACCTGCTCGTGGGTCGGGCTGCCTGTTCGCGCCTCCGGCTGCTGCTCGCGGGTCCGGCTGCCTGCTCGTGAGTCGGCTACCACCTGCCGGCGCTGGCGAGATGACTGCGCAGCACTGACACCAGCAGGGCGTGGTCCTCGAGCTGGGGGAGGCCGGACACCGCGACCACGCCGATCGGGCCGACGCCGCGGACCAGCAGCGGGAAGGCTCCGCCGTGAGCGGCGTAGTCGGCGGTCGGCACGGCGTACTTCTCCTCGATGGTGGTGCCCTGGTCCCGGCAGAGCTGACCGACGTGCAGCGAGCTGTGGCCGAAGCGGCGCACCACGTTGCCCTTGCGCCGGATCCACTCGTCGTTGTCCGCAGCCGTTCCGGGCAGCGCAGCATGGAACAGTCGGCGGCCGGCCCGCTCGATGTCGACGACCACGCGGGCGTGACGCCGGCGGGCCTCCTCGACCAGGGCGACCCCCAGGACCCACGCCAGGTCCTCGTCGAAGCCGTCCAGCTGCAGCTCGTCCTCCTCGGCGGCCAGCTCGGAAGCCGTGGGCCAGTCGTCGCTCATGCCCGGCAGCCTGCCACGCACCGCGCGGGCCGCCGCCGCGGCGCCCCTGCGCCGCTCGTCCGGGCAGGGTGCACGACGTCACGCCCGGGCGGTGCCCACGACCACCGTGGCGTCGTGCTCCTCGGAGGTCACCACCAGGGCGACCAGCCCCGCTGACGACAGCACCTCGGTCGCTGCCTGCGCCTGCCCGCTGCTCGCCTCGGTGAGCAGGTGGCCGTTCGGCGCCAGCCAGCGAGGCGCGTCCGCAGCGACCCGGCGGAGCACCTCGAGCCCGTCCGGCCCGCCGTCGAGCGTCCCGACCGGTTCGTGCAGCCGCGCCTCCGCCGGCAGCAGCCCCAGGTCACCCGTCGGCACGTAGGGGACGTTGGCCAGCAGGACGTCCATCCGGCCGCGCAGGTCGGCCGGCAAAGCCGCGAAGAGGTCACCGAGATGCACCTGGCCGCCGACCGGCTCGACGTTGCGACGGGCGCAGGCGATCGCCACCGGGTCGACGTCCGCCGCGTGCAGCTCGACGCGGCCCAGCATCGCCGCCAGCGCCACCCCCAGCGCGCCGCTGCCGCAGCACAGGTCGACCACGACAGGAGCGCGGGTCCCTGGCCGGCCCGAGGTTGGCGGAAGAACAGGTCGGACCAGAGTGGCGGCGTGCTCCACCAGGAACTCCGTGCGCGCCCGCGGCCGGAACACCCCCGGGTCGACGTGGATCCGCAAACCGCAGAACTCCGCCCAGCCCAGGACGTGCTCGAGGGGCTCACCGGCGACCCGGCGGCCGGCCAGGATCTGCAGCTGGGCGTCGTCGGCTGCGGTGTCCTGGAGCACCCGCGCCTCCTCCTCCGCGAAGACGCAGCCCGCCGCGCGCAGCCGTGCGACGAGGTCCGCGGAGTCCATGACGGCAGCGTCTCACTCGGGTGCGGCGGAAGGGCTCGCCGCATGCGGCGGACATGCGTGCCGCAGACCGCGCATCGAACCTGTCATGGCGAGCAGGACCAGCCGCCGGCCATCTGCTCGCCCAGACGCTCAGGCCAGCGGTGGGTCAGTCCCTGTGACGTAGGTCTTTCCGAGCGGACTCCGCCAGGTCTTGGTCCGCGCGACCGGGTCGTAGCGCAGCTGCCACCGACCGTGTGTCTTGGCGTTGTGGTGCTGTCGGCAGAGCGGGCCGAGATTGACCTCGACGGTGCGTCCGTC
>DATHAP010000174.1 GCA_035489715.1 Actinomycetes bacterium | reverse complement strand
GTTCTTCGCCAGGCGTGACAAGGGGGCCTGGACGGTGCCCAAGGGCGAGCCGGAACCCGGAGAGGACCTCAAATCGACGGCCCGCCGCGAGTTCGCAGAGGAGCTAGGGCTGCCGGTGCCGACCGGGCCGTTGTTGCCGCTCGGCGAGGTCGTCCAGAAGAACGGCAAGGTCGTGAGCGTCTGGGCGCTCGAGGGCGACCTGGACGTCGATGACGTGGTGCCCGGGACCTTCGAGATGGAGTGGCCACGAGGCTCCGGCCGGGTCGGGACGTTCCCCGAGGTCGACCGGGCGGCCTGGTGGACGCCCGCCCAGTGCGGGGACCGCATCGTCCCGGCTCAGCTCGAGCTGGTCACCCGCCTGGTCGCCCAGCTCCCCTCGTCCTGACCGGGCGGCTGCGTCGTCCGGGTCAGGCGGCGTGGATCGTGCGGCCCCGCACGACCGTGCGGCGGCAGGTCGGTGCCCCGACGGCCAGCCGGTCCGCCGTCGGCAGCCCGTCGGCGCTCAGGCCACCCTCGTCCAGACCCCCACCGGCGCCGGTCAGGTCCCACACCGCGAAGGTCGCCGGTGCGCCGGCCGTCAGCACGCCGTCGGCGTCCCGCCTGGCCGCCAGCCAGCCGCCCCGGGTGTGCGCGGCGAAGGCTTCCGCCGTCGGCAGGCCCGACCCCTCCGTGTGGTGCCGCACCGCCGCCAGGACCGAGCCCCACGGGTCGACCGGCGTGACCGGCGAGTCCGAGCCGAGGGCCACCGTGACGCCGGCCGCGGCCATCGCCGCGAACGGGTTCAGGCCCAGGGCACGGTCGACACCGAGGCGCCGGGCGTACATCCCGTCGGGACCGCCCCAGAGCCGGTCGAACGCCGGCTGCACCGACGCCACCACGCCCAGGCGCGCCAGGACGGGCAGCATCTCCGGCGGCGGCATCTCGAGGTGCTCGATGCGGTGCCGCGCCGAGCGGACGGCGGCGGTGCCGAGCTGCTGCTCGGCCAGCTCCAGGCCCTCCCAGATCTCGACCAGCGCCCCGTCGCCGATGGCGTGGAAGCCGGCCTGCAGGCCGGCGCGGGTGCAGGCGACGACGTGGTCGCGCACCTCCGCGGCGTCGAGGTAGCCGTGGCCGGCGTGGTCGGCGTCGGCGTACGGCGCCCGGAGGTAAGCCGTGTGCGACCCGATGGAGCCGTCGGCGAAGAGGTCGCCCGCCGCGCCGGCCGCCCCGAGCTCGCGGGCGGTCGCGATGCCGTCGGCACCGGCCTGCCCCCAGTAGGGCACCAACTCCGGGCCGGGCTCCTCCCCGACGAGGGCGAGCAGGGCCCGCAGGTCGTCGACGCTGGAGATGTCCGGCCCGGCCAGCTCGTGCACGCAGCCCACGCCGAGCGTCGCCGCCCGGGCGAGGGCGGTGCGCTGCACCGCCCGGCGCTGCTCGGGCGTCACCGACTCGCGGGCCATCCGGCGCACGACGTGGTGGGCGTCGCGGGTCAGGTGGCCGGAGTCGTCGAACCCCGGCTGGGTGCGGGCCTCGGGAGCCGCTGCCAGCAGCGCCGAGGACACCACGGCCGAGTGCACGTCGACGCGGCTGAGGTAGGCCACGCCGCCGTACGTCGCCCGGTCGAGCTCCTGCCTGGTCGGCGGCCGACCCTCGGGCCAGCCGGACTCGTCCCAGCCGTGGCCGAGGACCACGCGGCCGCGGCCGGCCCGGCCCGCCTTCTCCACCCGGTCGAGGCAGTCCGCCAGCGAGGTGGCCCCGGTGAGGTCGAGACCGGTGAGCGCCAGCCCGGTGGACGTCGTGTGGACATGGGCGTCGACGAAGGCAGGCGTCACCAGCTGCCCAGCGAGGTCGACCACCTCGTCGACGCCGTCCTCGTGCGGCTGGGGGTCCCGGCCGACCCAGGCGACCGCGCCGCCGCTGACCAGCAGTGCCGTCGCAGCCGGGTCGTCGGGGCTGAGCACCCGCGCCGACCGGTACAGCGTCGTAGGTGCGTCGGGCATCGGGTCAGTCTGCCAGCCGGCGCTCGAAGAGCCGCCGGGCACCGGGCTCGGCCCGGAGCAGGTCCAGCGCGGTGGCCGCGTGACCGGGGACGTAGCCGTTGCCGATCAGCATGGTGACGTCTGCGGCCAGGCCCTCGGCACCCAGCGCGGCGGCCGAGAAGGAGGTCGCCATCGAGAAGAAGATGACCGTGCCGCGGTCCGCCGTCGAGAGCACCGCGCCGTGCTCGCAGCCGGGCACGTCGACGCAGACCACGGTGACGTCGGCCGGCCGGCCGAGGGCTCCCTCCACCGCGGCGGCCAGCGCGACCGGGTCACGGGCGTCGGCGACCGCTACGGCGTCGGCCAGCCCGGCCTCGCGCAGCAGGTCGGCCTCGGCCTCCAACGGCACCACGCCCACGGTGCGGGACGCCCCGGCCCGCCGGGCGGCGGTCAGCGACAGGGAGCCGCTCTTGCCGGCTCCGCCGACGACCGCCACCGTGGGCGCCTGGTAGCCCCGCACGACCCGGTCGGTGAGCGCGGGCGCCCCGCAGACGTCCAGCACGGCCATCGCGAGCGCGCCGGGCAGGTCGTCGGGCAGCACCGCGGCGATCGACCGGCCGAACAGGATCGCGTGGCCCTCGGCGGGCACCTGCTCCGACCGGCCGTCCCAGGAGGCCAGCCCGTCCGTGATGCGCAGCGGCGTCAGCGACAGGGACACCAGGGTGGCCACCCGGTCGCCCACGGCCAGACCGAGGGGCGAATCCGGACCCACCTGGTCGACGACCCCGACCAGCATGCCGCCGGACCCGGTCACCGGGTTATGCATCTTGCCCCGGGCGGCCACGATGTCGAGCACCTCGCGACGTACCGCCTCGCCGTCCCCGCCGTGCTTGGTCGCGAGCTGGCGGAACGACGCCGCGTCCAGGTTGAGTCGCTGGACGGCGACCCGCACCTCGTCCCCAGTGATCTCCGGGCTGTCGTCGAGGCGCTGGGCGGCCTGCGGCAGGGCGCCGGCGGGCTCGAGGACCCGGTGCAGCCCGACGGGCGAGGACGGTCGGGAAGGGGCCACGGGCGCAGATCTTACGGTGAGATGTTGGATCCACCGAACGTCCTCCCGTAACCTCGGGCGAGGACCACAAGTCCTCCACGTTGCCAGCCCATGCCTGCCCCCTGCCTTGGAGCCTCGATGACCGCGACCACCGACGTCCCCGCCGGCCCGGAGGCGTCCCACCTCGAGCAGCCCTACGCCTACCGGCGCCGCGAACTGGTCGAGCCGGACTGGAGACGGTTGCCGGGCTACCGCGGCGTCACCGCGGAGGAGTGGGCCAGCGCCCAGTGGCAGCGGGCGCACTGCGTCAAGAACGTCAAGCAGCTGCGCGAGCTGATGGGCGACCTGCTCGAGGACCGCTTCTACGCCGACCTGGAGCGGGACCAGGCCGAGCGCGCGACCATGTCGATGCTGATGCCGCCGCAGATGATGAACACCATCGTCCCGGCCGGCCCGGCTGACGGCCAGAGCTGGACCGACGCGTTCTACGCCGACCCGGTCCGCCGTTACATGCTCCCGGTGTTCTCCGACCGGCGCACCGACTGGCCGAGCCACCCGCACGCGACCCGGGACTCGCTGCACGAGCATGACATGTGGGTGGCCGAGGGGCTGACCCACCGCTACCCGACCAAGGTGCTGGCCGAGCTGCTGCCGACCTGCCCGCAGTACTGCGGCCACTGCACCCGGATGGACCTCGTCGGCAACTCGACCCCGGTGATCGACAAGCTGAAGTTCGACCTCAAGCCGGTGGACCGGTACGACGCCATGATCGACTACCTGCGCCGCTCCCCCGGCGTGCGGGACGTCGTCGTGTCCGGTGGCGACGTGGCCAACATGCCGTTCAAGAACCTCGAGGCCTTCATCGCGCGGCTGCTCGACATCGAGAACATCCGCGACATCCGCCTGGCGACCAAGGCACTCATGGGGCTGCCGCAGCACTGGCTGCAGGACGACGTCCGCGCCGGCATGGAGCGGCTCGCCACGGTCGCCCGGGCCCGCGGGGTGCACCTGGCGATCCACACCCACGTCAACAACGCCAACTCGGTCACGCCGCTGGTGGCCGACGCCACCACGGCCATGCTCGAGGCCGGCGTGCGCGACGTTCGCAACCAGGGCGTCCTGATGCACGGGGTCAACGCCACCACGACCGACCTGCTCGACCTCTGCTTCTCGCTGCTCGACGGCGCCGGGATCATGCCCTACTACTTCTACATGTGCGACATGATCCCGTTCTCGGAGCACTGGCGGGTGTCCGTCGCCGAGGCGCAGAAGCTGCAGCACGGGATCATGGGCTACCTCCCCGGCTTCGCCACCCCGAGGATCATCTGTGACGTCCCGTTCGTCGGGAAGCGCTGGGTGCACCAGATCGAGGAGTACGACCACGAGCGCGGCATCTCGTACTGGACCAAGAACTACCGCACCGGGATCGAGAAGACCGACACGTCGCTGTCAGAGGCGCTGAGCCGCCGCTACGAGTACTACGACCCGATCCACACCCTGCCCGAGGCAGGGCAGGCGTGGTGGCGGGAGCACGGCCCCGTGGCCGACCACGAGGCCGCCGTCGACCAGGCTGCGGCGTCGCGGGCGGCGGCGTCCGCCCAGGCGGCAGCGCCGGCCCAGGTCTGAGTCCGGGACCCGGGCCGCCGGCGGGACCGGGTCCGCGCCGGCCCGGCGCCGGCGTCAGGCCTAGGTGGCCGCGCCGTCGCTGATGTCCGCCGCCCCGGTACGCCGGGCGGTGTCGGCCTGGTCGCTGGCCCGCAGGCGCTGCGCCAGCCCGACGATCACCTTGCGCATCAGCGTGGGGCTGTCCTCGAGAGTGGCCCAGAACCGGCGCCGGCCGATGATCAGCAGCTCGACCGGGGTCGTGGCGACGATGGTGGCGTCCCGGGGGGCGGGGTCGATGACCGCCAGCTCGCCGAACCAGTCGCCAGGGCCGAGCTTGGCGACCTCGGCGCCGCCGCGCTCCACCACCAGCTCACCCTCGACGACCAGCCAGAACTCCTCGCCCGGGCGCCCCTCGCGGACCACCGTGTAGCGCGCCGGGTACCTCAGGTGGTCGGCCTGCCGGACCATCAGGTCCAGCTCCTTCTTCGACATCCCGGCGAAGAGGGGCACCGACTTGAGCCGAGCGATGTACTGGTCCTTGGCCATCCGACGGGGCCCCTTCTGCAGAGTGTGAGGTCACTGGACCGCCACCGCGGCCCCGGTGTCAACCAGAACGGCGATATGTCCGGATAACCGGGGCGCCGGTGCGCGGCCTCAGCTGGGGCGCCGGAAGATCTCGGTGACCCAGATCCGGCCGCCGACCGCGATGATGCCGACGCCGACCTGGCGCATCCGGGTGTCGAGGATGTTGCCGCGGTGGGCGGACGAGCTCAGGAACGCCCGGTGGACGGTCCGCACCGAGTCGCCGGTGCCGACGTTCTCGGCGATGGCCGACCAGCAGCAGATCGAGCTGAAGCTCGCGGTGTGGAACAGCGTGGCGGACGACGCCATCTGGCGCGAGTGGGACCGGGCGATCGTCGACAGGTCGCCGGAGAGCGCCAGCGGACGGAGCCCGTGCGCCGCCCGCGCGTTGTTGATCTTGGCCAGCATGGCGGCCTCCCGGGTGGTGACCGCCGAGGCCGGGGCGCCGCCGACCAGGGCGCCGGCCGCGAGGGCGACGAGAGCGGAGAGCAGGGCCAGGATGATGCGTTGTACGCGCACGAGTCGGTCCTTCGGCAAGGGACAGAACTACCCCCGTGCGGCCGTACCTCTTCCCCCCGGCCGCGTCAGTTATCCCTGATGGTGCGGCAATCCCACAAGCCAC
>DATHAP010000173.1 GCA_035489715.1 Actinomycetes bacterium | reverse complement strand
CACAAAGGGAAGGTGACAGACATGAGGGTGTTCGTGGCAGGAGGCACCGGGGCCATCGGGCAGCGGCTGGTGCCGCAGCTGGTGGCACGGGGTCACCAGGTGACTGCGACCACGTCGCGGCCGGCCAAGCTCGGCACGCTGGAGGAGCTGGGCGCCGAGGCGGTCATGATGGACGGGCTGGACGAGGGCTCGGTCGGTGAGGCGGTGGCGGCGGCGAAGCCGGACACGGTCGTGCACCAGATGACGGCGATCGCCGGCAAGCCGGACATGAAGCACATGGACCGGTGGTTCGCGACCACCAACCGGCTGCGCACCGAGGGCACCGACCACCTGCTGGCGGCGGCCGAGGCAGCCGGCGTCTCCCACGTCGTCGCGCAGAGCTTCGGCAGCTTCAACGGCCTCCGGACCGGCGGGTGGGTGAAGACCGAGGGGGAGCCGCTGGAGCCGATGACGGGGACGGTGGCGGAGCCGCAGATGGCCGCCATCCAGCACGTCGAGGACGTAGTGGTGAAGGCGGGCGGCGCCGCCCTGCGCTACGGCGGCTTCTACGGGCCAGGCGCAAGTGACGACCAGCTCGAGGTCGTCCGCAAGCGGCAGTTCCCGCTCGTCGGCGGGGGCACCGGCTACTTCTCGTGGGTGCACCTCGACGACGCGGCGACCGCCACCGTGCTCGCGGTCGAGCAGCAGGCCCAAGGCATCTACAACATCGTCGACGACGAGCCGGCCCCGGCCAGCGAGTGGCTGCCCTACCTCGCTGCCGCGGCCGGGGCCAAGAAGCCGATGCGGGTGCCGGTGTGGCTGGCCCGGCTGATCGCCGGTGAGGTCGCCGTGGGGATGATGACCGAGGGACGCGGCTTCTCCAACGCCAAGGCCAAGGGTGAGCTGGGCTGGGAGCTGCACTACCCGTCGTGGCGGCAAGGCTTCAAGGAAGGGCTGGCGTGACCCGGGCGGAGGAGTTCGAGGCGCTGCGGCCGCTGCTGTTCTCGATCGCCTACCGGCTGCTCGGCAGCGTGAGCGAGGCGGAGGACGCGGTTCAGGAGACCTGGCTGCGCTTCGACGACGCCCCGTCCCCGCCGCGGTCGACGAAGGCGTTCCTCTCCGCGGTCGTGACCCGGATCTCGATCGACGTGCTCCGCTCGGCCCGGGTCCGCCGGGAGGCGTACGTCGGCGAGTGGTTCCCGGAGCCCCTGCTCGACGACCCCTACGAGGACCCGGCCCGCTCCGCCGAGCTGGCCGACTCGGTCTCGATGGCCGCCCTGCTGCTCCTCGAGCGGCTCAGCCCGCTGGAACGCGCGGTGTTCGTGCTGAGGGAGGTCTTCGGCTTCAGCTTCGCCGAGGTGGCGTCGGCGGTCGGGCGGTCGGAGGCCTCCGTCCGCCAGCTCGCGGTGCGGGCCCGCCGCCACATGGACGCCGGCCGGCCGCGGTTCGAGGCCGACCGGCAGGAGCACGAGGCGCTCGCCGACCGGTTCTTCGACGCCTTCCGCGAGGGCGACGTGGACGGGCTGCGCGAGCTGCTCGCCGCGGACGTCCAGATGGTCGGTGACGGCGGAGGCAAGGCGCCGCAGTGGGCCCGGGGCGTCATCGGCGCCGACAACGTGGCCCGCGTCCTCGTCGCGATGGCCGTGCCGATGCTGCGGATCGGCGTCGTCGTGGAGCCGCACGAGGTCAACGGCCAGCCGGGTGCGATCTTCCGCGACCGGGACGACAAGGTGCTCACCACCTGGACGCTCGACGTGCTCGACGGGCGGATCCAGGCGATCCGCTCGGTGCTGAACCCCGACAAGCTCGCGCACGTCGGGCCGGTGGCGGACGCCTGGGCGGTCCTCCGCGAGGCCAACGAGGCCCGCCGGTCCACCGATGGACCCGACGGACCCGACTGACCCGACTGACCCGACTGACCCGACTGACCCGACTGACGCACGGCCTCAGCGGCTGGCGCCGTCGCTCCAGCTGCCCGGCAGCAGGTAGCGGATCGCGGCGGTCGTCGCCGGCGACGGGGCGGCCGGCACCGGGGAGGTCACGAGGATGACCACCGCCTCGGCCAGGGTCCGGACCTTGATGTTCTGGTGGCTGGACACCCGGACCAGCAGGGCCCACGCGGCGTCGGCGTCGATGCGATGGGTCGCCATGAGCACCCCGCGGGCCTGGTCGACGACGGCGTGGGACTCGAGTGCCTCCTGGAGCTGCTGGATCCGGATGTCGTGGTCGACGACCTGGCCGTCGACGGAGGGACCGGCGACGAGCCGGTCAGGAGCAGGGTCGGGTGCGACGGTGTCCTCGGTGGACAAGGCGGGCTCAACCTCACGGGCAAGGGGCGTGCTGGTCGGCCCTGCTCTGGACCCGTGACCCAAGAACGAGCAGAGGATAGCCGTACGTCGCTGCCGGCCGACGGCGACGTACGCCCGGTCACGGGTCAGCCCAGGTCGTCCGGCGGCTCGGGGTCGCCGCGCCGGCGCAGCAGGCCGACTCCCGGCAGCCCGGTCACCACCCGGCGCAGGTCCTCGACCACCTCGAGCAGCTCGTGCAGGTCGGGACCTACCCGGTCCAGGGTCTTGAGCACCGGCAGCAGGTCGGTGTCCACGTGCTCGAGCACGACCGGCATCCGGTCGATCAGTGACACCGCCGCGTCCACCTCGTGCCCGGACAGGCCGTCGGCGAGGCGCACCGCCTGCGGGGCGAGCTTGCGGCCCACCGGCTCCCAGGTGCCCAGCACGGTGTCCATCCGGTCGACCAGCCCGCCCGCCCCGTCGACCCGGCGGCCGGCGTCGCGGGTGACGACGGCGGCCGCCTCGACGGTCGCCCGGGCCTTGGCGTTCGACTCGGCGGCCTCGTCGGCGACGGCCTCGACCCGACTGATGACGGCCTGGGTGCGGTCGACCACGCCTTCCACGTGGTCGAGCAGCGCCTCTACCCGGGTCATGGCCTGGACGGCTCGGGGCACCAGGCCGATCGCGGTCTCCACCGCCTCGGCGGCCGACATGGCGCCGCCGATGACGGCGGCCGGGCCGGGGAAGGGCAGTCGCACGGGGGTCTCCTCGGGTCAGCAGCCGGCGGGTGTGGGCGACGGGGACGGCGACAGGACGGCGGCAGCCTCGGCCGGCGCCACCAGCGCGGTGAAGCCGATCCCCACCACCAGGTCGACCGACCCGCCGGGGCGGCCGTCCGGGACGGACACGACCGGACCGACCTGCGCAGCGACGCTCCGGGCCGCCGCGGCGCCGTCGTCGCCGTGGCGGACCTCTGCTGCACCGGTCACCGTCCGGCCCAAGGGGTCGTTGTCCACCTTTCGAACGTCGAAACCGCGCTGCTCGAGCTGTCCGGCGACCTTGGCGGCCAGGCCGCGCCGGTCGGTCGCGTTGTAGACGTTGACCCGCACCTTGGCCGGTGCGAGCGCGGACGGCACCGGGGACGACGTCGGGCAGGGTCGCTCCGGCTGGGCCCGGACGTCCGGCTCGTCGTCCCCCCTCGTGGACAGCCAGGCGAGCACGGCGAGCGTCACGAGCAGTAGCAGCGTCAACGTGACCGCCGCGACCCGGCGCCCACCGCCGCCACCCCGGCGCTGGCGCAGCGGGCGGGCGCCCTCGCCGCGCGGGGTGAACATGGACACGGCAGGTGGGCCTCAGTCGTCGAGCTCGAGCACGCGCGCGTGGAGCATGGGGCGCTGCTGGAGGGCGGCGCGCAGCGCGCGGTGCAGCCCGTCCTCGAGGTAGAGCTCGCCGCGCCACTGCACGACGTGGGCGAAGAGGTCGCCGAAGTAGGTCGAGTCCTCCGTCATCACCCGGTCGAGATCCATCTCGCGCTTGGTCGTGATCAGCTCGTCGATGCGGACCTGCGTCGGCGACAGGTCGCCCCACTGGCTCTGGGTCAGACCGTGCTCGGGGTAGGGCCGCCCGTCCCCGACCGCCTTGAAGATCACCCTCGCCAGCATAGGCTTGCCGCCTCGTCGAGCGGCCGCAGGGAGGCGTCCATGCCGGGCAGCAGTGCTGCGAGCGGTGCGGCGCCGGACCAGGCGGCGCAGGTCGCGGCCGGCTACGCGTTCGAGGGGCCGGCGATCGAGCTCGGTGCCCTCGTCGAGGACGGCACGGCCCGGCCCGAGGCAGCGGTGCGCATCCCGCTCGCCATGGTCAACCGGCACGGCTTGGTCGCCGGCGCCACCGGCACGGGCAAGACCAAGACGCTGCAGCTGATGGCCGAGCAGCTCTCGGCCGCCGGGGTGCCGGTGCTCGCCGCCGACATCAAGGGCGACCTGTCCGGCATCGCGCAGGCCGGCGACGCCAACGACAAGGTCAGCGCCCGGGCCACCGAGGTGGGACAGACCTGGTCGGGCGTCGGCTGCCCGGTCGAGCTGCTGGCCCTGGGCGGCGTGGGGCAGGGGCTGCCGCTGCGGGCAACCATGACGTCGTTCGGGCCGACCCTGCTCTCGAAGGTGCTCGGCCTCAACGAGGTGCAGGAGTCCTCGCTCGGCCTGGTGTTCCACTTCGCCGACAAGGCCGGGCTGCCGATGCTCGACCTCAAGGACCTGCGGGCGGTCATCCAGTACCTCACCAGCGACGAGGGCGAGGAGGAGCTGAAGTCGCTCGGCGGGCTGTCAAGGGCGACGGCCGGGGTCATCCTGCGCGAGCTGATCGCCTTCGAGGACCAGGGCGCCGAGGCGTTCTTCGGCGAGCCGGAGTTCGACACCGCCGACTTGATGCGGGTCGACGCGTCCGGTCGAGGGGTCGTGTCTCTGCTCGAGCTGCCGCAGCTGCAGGACCGGCCACGGATCTTCTCGACGTTCCTCATGTGGCTGCTCGCCGACCTCTTCGAGGAGCTGCCCGAGGTCGGCGACGTCGACAAGCCCAAGCTGGTGTTCTTCTTCGACGAGGCGCACCTGCTCTTCGACGACGCGTCC
>DATHAP010000172.1 GCA_035489715.1 Actinomycetes bacterium | reverse complement strand
TGCGCCTGCGTGACCTCGCCGCCGTGGTAGCCCGTAAGTCTCCGGAGACGACGCGCGGTCTTGATCCCGCGAACCGTCTCCGGAGACGCGGGGACCGCGTGGGGATGGGCAGCCCCCGGGTCTCCGGAGTGGATGCGCGGTCTAGATGCGCGAAGCGCCTCCGGAGCGCAGGAGCCGCGGGCCGCCCTGCGTGCCGTCGGGCTACGCCAACGGGGCGTCGGGCTACGCCTGCGGGGCGTCGGCCCGCGGGGCGTCGGCTGCGCCGGCGACGGCGACCGCCACCAGCGCCCGCAGGACCGGCTCGAAGGTGCCCATGGGCAGGCTGATCGTGTCCGCGTAGATCTCCACCAGCCAGCCGCCGCTCGGGTCGCGGGCACCCGCGCCGACCACCGCGAGGTAGCCGGCCGTCACGAGCGCCGCCTCCTCGGCGGGGTCGTTGCCCGGCATGCCGGCCTCGACGAAGAACGACCCGGCGCGCTCGATCGCGGAGCGGGTCACCGGGTACGTCCCCAGGTCGAACACCTCACCCACCAGGGCCAGCCCACCCCCGTCGCGCGGCTCGGCCACGCGCTGGACCGAGCTGCTGACCGTGACCAGGTCGTCGGACCGGTCGACCGCGTGCGACAGGAACCAGCCGGCCGCGTCGAGCAGGTCGCGCACGTGGTCGGCGACCGCCTCCAGGCGCTCGCGCGAGCCGGCCGTGGGCATCCCGTCCAGCACCGCCAGCGCCGACTCGAGCGCGGCCTGCACGTCGGTGCTGAGCCGGCCGCGGCGCACCCGGCGGTCGGCCGGCGAGTGGTCCGGGTCGTCGGGCACCGACCGGCCGGCGACGACCGGCTGGTGCGCGCCGGCGCGCTTGGCGCGGTACTGCGCCGCGTCGGCCAGCCGGAACAGCCGGACCTGGCTGTCGACCGGGCTGGGCAGGACCTCGGTCGACGCGACACCGCAGGAGACGCCGGTGCTCATCGGCTGCCCCTCGACCAGCCGGCACAGCTCGTCGGCCACGTGGCTGGCCACCGACAGCGGCTCCCCGACGACGACGATGCAGAACTCGTCGCCGCCGATCCGGGCGGCGAGACCGTTCTGGGCCAGGCCGCTGGCCCGGCTGACCGCCTCGGCCACGGCCACGATCAGCCGGTCGCCGGCCTCGTGGCCGAACGTGTCGTTGACCTGCTTGAGCCGGTTGATGTCGGCCAGGACGATCGAGACCACGGTGCCGTCGGCCAGGTGCCGGGTCAGGGCGTCGTCGAGCCGCTCGTCGACCGCCCGGCGGTTGGCCAGCCCGGTGAGCGGGTCGGTGAACGCGAGGCGCTCGACCCGCGCGACATGGTCGGCCTGCACGACGCCGGCCGCGATCTGGGTGGCCAGCGCCTCGGCGAAGGCCAGGTCCGGCTTCTCGTAGCGCGGCTGGCCGGGGGCCCGGGCGGCCCAGATCTCTCCCCAGACCCGGCCCTCGACGATGACCGGCACCGAGAGCGCGGAGTCCTTGTCCCGCACGGCGAGCTGCCGTGCCTCGGGAGTGCCGTCGTCGACGGCGCTGACGAAGGACAGCCGCTCCTCCACCAGCGCGGTCATCGCCGGCAGGTCGGCGAGGGAGTAGGTCTCGTCCTCGGGGATGCGCTGCTCGCCCGGCCCGAGCAGGCCGACGTTGACGAGCACCCGCAGCAGGCCGGACTCCCGGTCCCACCGCGAGATGGACAGCGCTGCGGCGTCCAACGCGCGGCGGGTCGACTCGGCGGAGCGCTCGACCAGGTCGTCGAAGCGCCGGGTCGAGCCGATGACCCGGGCGATCTCGAGCAGGGAGCGCAGCCGCGCCGCGTCGTCACCCGCGCCGGAGCGGCCGTCCCCGGGCGCGGCGTCGGACGCCGGAACCATGTGCACCGAGCCTCCTGCCGGACCACGGGGGACTCCGACCATGCCGCAGGTCAGGTGCTCGCGGCAGCCGCTCAGCGGAATCTGCTCCTTTCGGACTACTGGACCGTGCGGGTCCGCGGGCCGGCGCGCAGCACCTGGGACGGCAGGGTGCGCCCGACGAGCCGCTCGGCCTCGGCCGCCACCTCGATCATCGCGTCGAGATCGACACCCGTGGCGACGCCCATGTCCTCGACCATGTGCACCAGCTCCTCGGTGGCGATGTTGCCGGTGGCACCGGGCGCGTAGGGGCAGCCGCCGAGCCCGCCCACCGACGCGTCGAAGTCGCTCACCCCGAGCTCGAGCGCGGCCAGGACGTTGGCCAGCCCCGTGCCGCGGGTGTTGTGGAAGTGCAGGTTCAGCGGTACGTCCGGCAAGGCTGACCGGGTCTCCCCCACCAGCCGGGTCACCCGCGACGGCGTCGCCATGCCCGTCGTGTCGCCGTACGACAGGCCGTCGGCACCGTCGCGCAGCGCCCGGCCGGCAACGGCGAGCACCCGCTCGACCGGGACGTCGCCCTCGTACGGGCAGCCCCAGGCCGTCGAGACGATCACCTGGCAGGTGGCCCGACCACCCGGCTGCTCGTGGACCAGCGCCATGATCGCGGCGATGTCGTCGAGCGACTCGTCGGTCGAGCGGTTGAGGTTCTTGCGGTTGTGGGTGTCCGAGGCCGACACGACGACCTCGATCTCGGAGAAGCCGGCCGCCAGGGCCCGCTCGGCGCCCCTCAGGTTGGGCACCAGGGCCGAGTAGCGCACGTCGGCCGACGGCGTGACGGCCGCCCAGACCTCGGCGGCGTCGGCCATCTGGGGGATCGCCTTCGGGTGGACGAAGGACACCGCCTCGATCCGCCCGACACCGGTGCGCGACAGGGCGTCGATCAGCGCGACCTTGCCCGCGGTGGGCACCGGGTCCTCGTTCTGCAGCCCGTCGCGCGGGCCGACCTCGCGCAGCGACAGCCGCTCCGGCAGGTCACTCATTCGTCGACACCTCCTCGGCTCATCGGCCGGGCCAGTCGGGCCGGCGCTTCTCGTTGAACGCCGCGACCCCCTCGGCGCGATCCCCGGAGAAGGCGGTGGCCCGCCAGGCGCCGTCCTCGACGTCGAGGCCGGTCGCGAGGTCGACGTCGCTCCCGCGGCGCAGGGCCCGCTTGGCGTTGCGCACCCCGACCGGCGAGTTGCCCGCGATGGTGCCCGCCAGCTCCAGCGCGGCCGCCCGGTCGCTGCCGGCCGGCACCCGGCGGTCGACCAGCCCGAGCCGCTCGGCCTCGACGACGTCGAGCCGGCGGCCGGTGAGGACCAGGTCGGCCGCCCGCGACGAGCCGATCCGCCGGGTCAGCAGCTGGGTCCCGCCGCCGCCCGGGATCACCCCCACCGTCACCTCGGGCAGGCCGAGCACCGCCGTCTCGTCGGCGACCACGAGGTCGCAGGACAGCGCGAGCTCCAGCCCGCCGCCAAGCGCGAAGCCGTGCACCGCGGCGACGGTCGGCACCGGCAGGTCGAGGATCCCGCCGAAGCACGCCCGGAAGTGCGGCCGCTGCGCCAGCAGGTCGGCGTCGCTGAACGAGTTGCGCTCCTTGAGGTCGGCCCCGACGCAGAACGCCTTCTCCGACGCCGACGACAGCACGACCGCGCGCACCGCGTCGTCGGCAGCGAGCGCCGCCGTCGCCGCCGCGATGTCGCGCGCCATCGCCGTGGACAGCGCGTTGTGCGCCTCGGCGCGGTCCAGGACCAGCTCGACGACGTGGCCGCGGTCGTCGTGCCGCCGCAGGCTCACGTGGTCGTACGAGCCGTGCGAGCCGTCGGGCGCAGGGTCGGTGCTCACGGTGGCCGAGGCTAACGCGTGGCCGCGGAGACCCTCACCGGGTGCGGCGCACCACCCCGGGGCGCACCAGACCGATCCCGCGGACCGCCCGGGTCCGCTCGACGTCCAGGGCGAAGGAGTCGTCGCCCTCCAGCGCCCGCGCGGTCTCGGCGTCCACGAGGACGGTCCCCGGTGCGGCGAGCGCCGTGAGCCGGCTGGCCAGGTTGACGGTCCGGCCGAAGACGTCGCCCATCCGGGTCAGCACGGTGCCGGTGGCGACGCCGACCCGCACGTCGGGCAGCACCGGGTCCTCGGCCATCGTCTCCGCGAGCTCGAGGCCGATCGTCGCGGCGCCGGCGGCCGAGTCGGCGACGAAGAGGATCTCGTCGCCGACGGTCTTGACCAGCCGCCCGCCCGCGCCGGCGACCACGTCGGCCGACCGGCGGCCGAACCGGTCGACCAGGGAGGCCAGCTCGCGTTCCTCGAGCTTCTGCGACAGCCGGGTGTAGGACACCAGGTCGGCGAAGCCCACCGAGAGTCGACCGGTGACCGTCTCGCGGGCGGCGATCGCCAGGGCGCGTCCGGACACGGCAGCCAGCTGCCGCCGCCACACGAACATCACCAGCTCGTCGAGCTCGTCGAGGTGCTCGGTCACCAGCTCGACCGCCCGGCCGGCTGCGGTCTCCACCTCGAGCCCCTCGTCGACCAGGTGCTCGACCAGCGCGTCGTAGAGCCACTCGACCAGCCGCGCCGCGTTGTGCCCCATCGCCCGCGTGACGCTGACCGCGAGCTCGTCGTCGAGCACCCCGTCGCGCACCAGGCCCTGCACCCGGGCCAGCGCCTCGAGGTCGCGGTCGGTGAAGGCGACCGCCTCGTCGCCCACGTCGGCGAAGCCGACGGCGCGCCAGAGCCGGCGCGCGTGCTCGACGGGCACGCCGGCCGACTCGGCGACCTGGTCGCGACGGTGCTTGCGCGGGCC
>DATHAP010000171.1 GCA_035489715.1 Actinomycetes bacterium | reverse complement strand
GACGGGCCCGGGCCCTCGGACTCGCCGGACCCGGCGCTGACCGGGCAGCGGGTGCCGACCCTGCCCCCTGGCGACCCGGGCACCGGTGAGCCCGGCACCGACGACCCGGACTCGGACGACAGCGGGTCCGACGACGACTCCGAGAACTCCGACGGGGCCGGCGGGGCCGATGGCGACCAGCCCTACGCCGGCCGGCTCACCGAGGTCCCCGCCGCCGCCCTCCTCGACGTGCAGACCGTGGGAGCGGTCGCCGGTGGCAGCTGGTCGCCGGCCGATCCCGCCGGGGACGACACCTGCCTGGCCGCCGACCAGGGTGGCGCACCCTCCCGGTCCGTGGTGCTGGCCGCCGACGACCCCGGCGGCCGCCTGGTGCAGTCGGTCGCGACCTGGCCCACGGCGAAGGCGGCCCGCGCCGCCGTCCTCGCCGTCGGGTCGGTCGTGTCGGTTCTGGAGGCCTGCGGCTTCACCGCCACGGGCGACCCGCGCCTGGGCGAGGCGTCGGCGTCCTTCGACCGTACGGTCGACGGAGCCCAGCAGCAGGCCGTCGTGATCGCCGTCGAGGGCGCCACGCTGATCCTGGCGGGCAGCGGCAGCGCTGCGGCGCCCGGCGTGTGGGAGTCCCTGGCCGACGTGGCCATGGGGTCCGCGTGCGCGGCCGGGGTGCACGGCTGCCACTGATCCGTCACCGTGTCCGGCCGTCCGGAATGCGGCAGATCGGGCAGAACGCGCCACGGAGGCCGTAGGCGGGCTAGCGTCGTTGTTGCCTGCCTGCTCCCTCCCCTGCCTGGAGCCGCCCCGTGTCCGTATTCGACGTCTCGCCCGCCCTGGCCGGGCTGCGCCATACGTCGCCCCAGAACGTGGTGCGCGCGGTCGGCGAGGCCGCCCGACCGCTCGCCCGCGACGTCGTGCTCTACCTGATCGACTTCGAGCAGGAGATCCTCCAGCCGCTGGTCGACGGCTCCTCGTTGGACGTGCCGGTCGAGGAGTCGGTGGGTGCCACCCTGGCCGGGCGGGCCTTCCAGACCGGCGAGGTGGTGACCGCCGACCGGGACGGCGCGGTGCGGGTGTGGGTGCCCGTGTACGAGCACTCGGTGCGGACCGGCGTGCTGGCCGTCACCGTCGACGACGCGGCGCCGGACGTGCTGGACCACTGCAGCCACCTCGGCATGCTGGCCGGGCTGCTCGTCGCGTCGGCAGCGAGGTACACCGACCTGGTCCACGTCCGCAAGCGCGGCCGGTCGATGTCGCTGGCCGCGAGCATGCAGTGGGACCTGCTGCCGCCGCTCACGCTGCGCACCGAGCAGGTCGTCGTCGCCGGGATGCTCGAGCCGGCGTACGAGGTGGCTGGCGACGGCTTCGACCACAGCATCAACGGCGACCGGGTCGACGTGGCCGTCTTCGACGGCATGGGGCACGGCATCGGGTCGACCCTGCTCACCACCCTGGCCATGGGCGCCTACCGGCACCAGCGCCGGGAGCGGCGTGATCTCGCCACCACCCACGCGACCATCGACGACGCCATCGCTCGGGAGTTCGGTCCCGACGCGTTCGTCACCGGCGTGCTGGTGCGACTGGACACGGCCACCGGCGCCCTCGAGCTGACCAACGCGGGTCACCCCGCGCCGCTGCTGCTGCGCGACCGGCGGGTGGTCGGGGAGCTGGCCACCGAGGCGACGGTGCCCTTCGGCGTGGGCGACAGAGAGGTCGGAGAGAAAGACGACCTGGTGCGTACGGCGCTGCAGCCCGGTGACACGGTCGTCCTCTACACCGACGGCGTCGTCGAGGCGCGCGGTCCGGACGGGTCGGAGTTCGGCGTCGACCGCCTGGTCGACCTGCTCGAGCGGGAGGCCTCCTCGGAGCGCCCGCCCGAGGAGGTGCTGCGCCGGCTGGTCCGCGCGGTGCTCGAGCACCAGGGCGGCCCGCTGCGGGACGACGCGACGCTGGTGCTGCTCCGCTGGACAGGCGGGGCGAGCACCGACGAGGTGATCCCCGTGCAGCCGGGGTCCGTCGAGCCCTCCTGAGACGGACCGGCGGCTGACGGACCGTCAGGGGAGCAGGAGCACGCTGCCGGCCTCGACGGCTGAGCTCTGCAGGTGGTTGAGCTCGAGGATCTCGGCGACGGTGTCGCGGGGGTCGGTGCCGGGCGCCTCGCGCTCGGCGATGCTCCACAGCGTCTCCCCGGGGGTCACCGTGATGCGCTGGGCGGTGGCCGCCGCGCCCGGCTCGGTGCCGGCCGTGGCCAGCCCGCCGGCGAGCAGCACGCCGCCGGCGAGGAAGCCGGCGAGCAGCACCATCGTCGCCAGCAGCCGGCCGCGGCGGGTGAGCCGGAGCGGCCCGACCGGGCCGGCCGAGCGGGTCGACGGCACCGGAGCGCGCCGGCGTGACCTCGTGCTTGCGCGGGCGGGCAGTCCGGCGCTGATGGTCACGGTGCTCACGGCGGGCTCCTCGTGGGGTTGCTGGCTGGGCTGGCTGGGCTGGCTGGCTCTTGCGTTGCGTGGTCGGCCGGACCGGTCCTTGCGAACGTACGTTCGATCGAACACCTGTACGAGTTATATCCCACCTGACCGACAAAATCCAGCGACACGTTCGAACAGGTGTTTGATTTTTGTCCCCGGACCTGGCTAACGTCGTCGGCGTCGACCTCGTCCGGTGGCCCATACCGGCAGCGTGCCGAGGAGGTTGGACACAACGTGCGGCCGGCGCCTGCCGGCCCGAGGACGAGGAGGCTGTCGTGGCGCGACAGGAGCCGCCCCCCGCGGAGGGCGCAACCGTGGCCCAGATCCCCGACGGCCCACCGGACGAGGTCGGTCTGACCGCCCGGCAGCGCCGGGTGCTCGAGGTGATCCGCGACTCGGTCGAGCGCCGCGGCTACCCGCCGAGCATGCGGGAGATCGGCGAGGCGGTCGGGCTCACCAGCTCGTCCAGCGTCTCCCACCAGCTGGCGACGCTGGAGCGCAAGGGCTTCCTGCGCCGCGACCCCAACCGCCCGAGGGCGATCGAGGTCCGCAGCCCCGACGCGCTCGCGCACGCCGTCGACCAGGCGAGTGGCGACGTCACGGGCATCGGCGACAGCCGTCCGGCCGCGGCCTACGTCCCGGTGGTGGGCAGGATCGCCGCCGGCGGCCCGATCCTGGCCGAGGAGGTCGTCGAGGACGTCTTCCCGCTGCCCAAGCAGGTGGTCGGCGAGGGCACGCTGTTCCTCCTGCAGGTCAAGGGCGACTCGATGGTGGACGCGGCGATCTGCGACGGCGACTGGGTCGTGGTGCGCCAGCAGCAGACGGCCGACAACGGCGAGATCGTGGCGGCGATGATCGACGGCGAGGCCACCGTCAAGACCTTCAAGCGCCGCGACGGCCATGTCTGGCTGATGCCGCACAACCCGGCGTACGAGCCGATCCCGGGCGACGAAGCCACCGTCCTGGGCCGGGTCACCGCCGTGCTGCGCCGGGTCTGAGGTCCCGCGGCGCCAAGACTCGGCAAAGTCGGTCAAGGCCCCTCCCACCTGCACCGATGCAGCGGATGTGGCTACCCGACACCTCGGGTGGTCCGACGCCCTGCCCCGTCAGACGAGCAGTGCGAACGGCGAGCACACGACGCCGTCCGTGCTGGCCGGCCTGCGGCACGCCGACGTCGCGACCGCCCTGGACGACGGGCTGGGCGTCTTCGACGCGTGGGGGACCAGCCTCGAGTGCAACGACGTGCTGCGCCGGCTGCTGGCCACCCCCGACCCGACCGACGAGCAGACCGGTGAGCAGACCGGTGAGTATGGATCGCCTCGACTCACCGACGTCCGACTCCTCGACGAGGCCGGGCGGGACCTGCCGCTGGACCTGAGCCCCTTCGGGCTCGCTCGGACGACCGGGGAGCCGGTGCCCGGCACGGTGGTCGGGCTGGGCAGCCGCCACGGCGCCGACACCACCTGGGTCCGGATGGCCGCGTTGCCGCGGACCGCACCCGACGGGTCCCCCGTGGTGGTCCTCACCTGCTCAGACGTCACCAGCGAGCGGGACGCGGTCCTGGCCCTGGTGACGGCCGAGCGCCGGCTGCGGCTGACCGCGGAGCACGCGCCGATCGGCATCGCCCTGGTCGGCACCGACGGTGCCCTGCTCGACGTCAACGACGCCCTGTGCCGGCTGCTCGGCTACTCGCGCGAGGAGCTGACCGCGCGGACGTTCCACGACATCACCCACCCCGACCACCTGTCCGCGGACGTGGCCGAGGTCGACTCGCTGCTGGCCGGCGAGGCCGACACGTACCGGCTGGAGAAGGTCTACCTGACCCGGGACGGCCGCGAGGTGTGGGCCCAGCTGTCGGTGGCGCTGGCCCGTGACGAGCTTGGCGAGCCGCAGTACTTCATCAGCATGATCGAGGACATCAGCGCCCAGCGGGCCGCGACGACCGCGCTCGACCACCGGGCCAGCCACGACCAGCTGACCGGCCTGCCCAATCGGACGCTGCTGCTGGAGCGGGCCGACGCCGCCCTGCAGCGCGCCGAGTGGAACCGCGGCCACGTCGCCCTGCTGTTCTGCGACCTGGACGAGTTCAAGCTGATCAACGACAGCCGCGGCCACGCGGCGGGCGACGCGGTCCTGGTCGAGACGGCCCTGCGGCTCGAGCAGTGCATCCGCGACGCCGACACGGCGGCCCGCCTCGGGGGCGACGAGTTCGTCGTCCTGTGCGAGGGCCTGTCCGGACGCACCGAGGTCGAGAACGTCGCCCAGCGCCTGATCGACACGCTCACCGAGCCGATGAGCCGGGCCGGCGGCATCACCATGACCGTCAGCATCGGGGTGGCCTTCGCCGAGCCCGGCATCACGGCCGCCGAGCTGCTGCGCAACTCCGACGCCGCCATGTACCTCGCCAAGACCAGCGGCCGCGACCGCTACGCCCTCTTCACCCCCCACCTGGTCGAGCAGGCGACCGAGCGGCTCGACCTCGAGCACCAGCTCCGCGAGGCGATGCGGACCGGGGCGCTGTTCCTGGACTACCAGCCGGTGCGCCGGCTCTCGGACGGTGCCGTGATGTCGTACGAGAGCCTGGTCCGCTGGCAGCATCCCTCGCGTGGCCTGCTCGCCCCCGGGTCGTTCCTGCCGATCGCCGAGGCGAGCGACCTGATTCTCGAGCTGGACAGGTACGTCCTGCCGCGCGCCTGCGCCGCGGCGGTCGCCTGGGGCGACCGGCCTGATGCCCCGAGCGTCAGTGTCAACGTGTCCGCGCGCCACGTGGGCCGTGGCCGTCTGCCCGGGCTGGTGGCGAGGGTGCTCGGGGACACCGGCCTGGCGCCGCAGCGGCTGGTGCTGGAGCTGACCGAGACGGCCTTGCTCGGCATGACACCGACCGCCCAGGCCGAGCTGGACACGCTGGTGCACCTCGGGGTGCGGCTGGCGATCGACGACTTCGGCGCGGGCTACTCCTCGCTCAAGCACCTGGTCGACGTGCCGGCGAGCTTCGTGAAGATCGACCGCTCATTCGTGGCCGCGATGGGCGAGTCGGAGGCGAGCACCGCGGTCGTGTCCGCGGTCATCTCGCTGTGCCATGCGCTCGATGTCTCCGTGGTCGCCGAGGGGATCGAGGAGGAGCCGCAGCGCGGGCTGCTCTCGTCGCTGGGCTGCACCTACGGCCAGGGCTACCTGCTCGGGCGCCCCGGCCGGATCGACCTCACCACGCTCAGCCACATCGGCTGACCGGCCTCACGACTCCCGTCGCACCTCGCCGGGCTCCTTGTCCGGCCGCAGCCCGCGCCAGGTCGGGTGGCGCATCCGGCCGTCGCGCGTCCACTCCGAGAACGCCACCTCGCCCACCATCAGCGGCTGCACCCAGCGGGCGCCTCTGGCGTGCGCCCGGGGCACCTCGTCGGCGAAGGGTGGCGTCGGCTGCTCCAGCCGGGTCAGCCGCGTCATCAGGTCGGCGAGCACCCGGTCGCTGAAGCCGGTGCCGACGTGCCCGGCGTACACCAGCCGTCTGTCGTCGTCCGGCACGCCCAGCAGCAGCGACCCCAGTCCTCCTGCCCGCCGGCCCTCCCCCGGCGACCAGCCGCCGACCACGACCTCCTGCATCAGGATGTGCTTCACCTTGACCCAGTCGCGCGACCGCCGCCCGGGCAGGTAGGTGGACATCCGCCGCTTGGCGATCACCCCCTCGAGGCCCTGCGCCCGGCTGGCGGCCATCGCTGCCGCCCCGTCGCCCTCGAAGGCCGGCGGAGTCGCCCAGCTCGGCCCGGCCAGCCCGAAGTCCTCCAGCACGGCCCGCCTCTGGTCGTACGTCCTCGAGAGCTGTGGCTCACCCCCCACGTGGAGCACGTCGAAGACCAGCAGGCTCACCGGCACCTGCGCGAGCAGGGCGGACGAGGGACGCTGGACGTGCATCCGGGCCTGCAGCTGCCCGAAGCTCGGCCGGCCGGCCTCGTCGAGGGCGACGATCTCCCCGTCGAGGACCAGCGGGCGCCCCGAGAGGGCGTCGGCCAGGCCGCGCAGCTCGGGGTAGGTCGCGGCCACCTCGCGGTCGTTGCGGGTGAGGACCCGCACGTCGCCGTCGACGTAGACGACGGCCCGTACGCCGTCCCACTTCATCTCGAACGCCCACGCCTCCTCGTCGGCAGCCGAGGGGAGGTCGCCGGCGGTGGCCAGCATCGGTCGGACGAGGGTGGGGAGCACCCCGCTTTGTTACCGCAAAGTTCGAGCCAACGCTTCCCGGACGGAGCGGGCGCGGGTTAGGTTCCTCCGCATGCCGGACAACCCGGCACTTTTCTCCCCGTGTCCTCGGAGGACCTCCGTGCTGCCTGCCCTACCCCTTCGCGCCCTCCCGCGGCGCACCGTCGCAGTCCTGTCGACCTTGGCGCTCCTTGCCGGAGCACTGATCGCCGGGATCGCCCCCGCCACAGCTGCCGCGAGCGAGCTCTTCTTCTCCGAGTACGTCGAGGGGTCGAGCAACAACAAGGCGTTGGAGATCTACAACGGGACCGGCGGGCCGATCGACCTCGCGGCCACCGGCTACAGCGTCCAGATGTTCTTCAACGGAAGCTCGACCGCCGGGCTGACGATCAACCTGACGGGGACCGTGGCGAGCGGCGACGTGTTCGTGCTCGCCCAGTCGAGCGCAAGCGCAACGATCCTCGCGCAGGCGGACCAGACGAGTTCGGCGAGTTGGTACAACGGCGACGACGCGATCACCCTGCGAAAGGGCACGGTGGTCGTCGACTCGATCGGCCAGGCCGGAGTCGACCCCGGGACCGAGTGGGGCAGCGGCTTGACGAGCACGGCCGACAACACGCTGCGCCGCGAGCCCACGGTCCAGAACGGCGACACCAACATTGGCGACGCGTTCGACCCCGCGGTCCAGTGGAGCGGCTTCGCGACGGACACCTTCGACGGCCTGGGCGCGCACACGTTCGTCGGGGACGACCGACCGATCGTGAGCCAGACTTCACCCGCGAACAATGGGGTCGACGTCGCCGTCGACGCCAACGTCGCCGTCACCTTCAACGAGCCGGTCACCCTCACGGACGGCGCACTGACGCTGCAGTGCGCGAACAGTGGCAGCCACACCGTCGACCGCACCGGCAACGGCACTTCCTACTCGTTAGACCCCTCGCCCGACTTCGCGTTCGGCGAGTCGTGCTCCGCCACCATCAGCTATACGTCAGTCTCCGACGTCGACGGCAAGCACCTGGCGGCCGACTACTCGTGGTCGTTCACCACGGCCCCGCCGCCACCCTCGTGCGACGACCCGCAGACGCACACGATCTCGCAGGTTCAGGGCGCCGGCGCGTCGTCGCCGGCCGTCAACACCGTCGTGACGGTCGAAGCGGTCGTCACCGCGGTGCGACCGTCCCTGAGCGGCTTCTTCATCGAGGAAGAGGCTGCTGACCGGGACGGCTCGACAGCCACGTCCGAGGGCGTCTTCGTGCGCGCGCCGGCCGCCGCCGGCGTCGTGCCGGGCAGCGTCGTCCAGGTCACCGGCGGCGTTCGAGAGTTCACCGGGTCGGCCAACGGCGTCGGTTCCTCGCAGACCCAGATCTCGGACCGGGTGACCGTGCTCGCGTGCGGTACGGCGTCGGTCCCGGCACCCGCCACGGTCGTGTTCCCATTGGATGCAGTCTCCGACCTGGAGCGTGTCGAGGGCATGCGGGCGACGTTCCCGCAGGACCTCGTCATCAGCGAGTACTTCAACTTCGCTCGCTTCAACGAGACCGTCGTCGGGCTGCCGCCGAACGGCCGCGACCGGTTCGACAGCCCGACCGCGGTCCAGGACCCCAGCACAGCCGGGACCCAAGCGCTCCTCGCGGACTACGCCAAGCGGAGGATCACTGTCGACGACGGTCGAGGCTCCCAGAACACGAGCCCGCCGTACTTCCCAGGAACGGTCGACACGCCCTTCACCCTGCAGAACTCGTTCCGCGGCGGAGACACCTTGACGGACGTCACCGGTGTGGTGGAGCACACCTTCGGCCTGTACCGGGTCCACCCGACCGCCGATGCCACGTACACA
>DATHAP010000170.1 GCA_035489715.1 Actinomycetes bacterium | reverse complement strand
CGGCGTGGCGCGAGCGGCTGCCGGAGCGCCTGCGCGAGCTCGCGACGGCGTGGGACCACACGGCCGCCTGGGAGGGTGAGTGCACCGCGGGCGGCGTCACGATGCCCGGCGCGGTGATGGGCCTGGTGGCCCTCGACGAGGTCGCGGTCCACGGCTGGGACCTCGCCCGCGCCACCGGGCAGGACTACCGCCTCGACGAGGTGACCACTGCGGCCGTGCTCGCCTTCACCGCCGAGTCGGCGACCCCGGAGAGCACCGAGGCGCGGGCCGGCATCTTCGGCCCGGTGGTCGAGGTCCCCGCCGATGCGCCGCCCTGGGACCGAGCGATGGGCTTCGCCGGCCGGGACCCCGGCTGGCGGCCGTGACGGGACGTCTCCGCGGAGACCGCCTCCGGGAAGACCGCACTGGCGCCGGTGCCGTCGAGCGCCTCGATAGCCTGTGGACGACGGGAGCGGGCGGGCCCTTGACCTCCGTAGGGTCGGCACGACCGGATCCGCACACCTCCCGGAGGCCCACCGATGACCGCCCTACGCGTCACCCCCGCCGAGCTGCTCGGCCTGTCGCACCAAGTGCAGACCGCCGCCGGCCAGATCGAGTCCGAGCTGGCCGGGCTGCGCGCCCGCGTCCTGCCGATCGGCGAGTCGTGGAGCGGCCTGGCGCAGGACCGCTTCCAGGCGCTCTACGACGACTGGCACCGCAGCGCGCACGGCCTGCAGCAGGCGCTCGGTGGCCTCAGCCAGCTGCTGGGCCATGCCGGCCAGACCTACGACGAGGTCGAGCGCCAGGTCGCGACCAGCTTCGGCACCCGCTGACCGACCACTCCTCCGACGGGCAGGGCGTGGCTCGATGAGCAACCTCGTCTACTCCGCCATCGCCTCGCTCGACGGCTACGTCGCCGACGCCGACGGCAGCTTCGAGTGGGCGGCTCCCGACCGCGACCTGCACCAGGCAGTCAACGAGGCCGAGCGCCCGCTCGGCACCTGTCTCTACGGCCGCCGCATGTACGAGGTTCTCGCCGCCTGGGAGACCCTCGAGGGCGACGAGCCGGTCATCCGCGACTACGCGCAGATCTGGCGCGGCGCGGACAAGGTCGTCTACTCCACGACGCTGGACCGGGTGACCACGGCCAGGACGCGGCTCGAGCGCCGGTTCGACCCGGTCGAGGTCCGCCGGCTGGTCGACGCGGCGGAGCGCGACGTGTCGGTGGGCGGGCCGACCCTCGCGGCGCACGCCCTGCAGGCCGGCATCGTCGACCGGCTGCACCTCTACCTGCACCCGGTGATCGTGGGCGGCGGCACGCCGGCGCTGCCCGACGGGGTCCGCCTCGACCTGCGGCTGCGGTCCGAGCGCGGGTTCGGCAGCGGCGCGGTGCACCTCGCCTACGACGTACGTCGCGCCCCGGGAGCAGCCCGACCTCCCGGCTGACCCCGGGTGGTGTGACGCCCGGGCTCCGGACCCGCAACGATCCCGTCACGATCACGACCCCGGGCTGCCGCGTGGTCCGGGCATCCGGCATCGTGGCCCGGCGACCTGGTGCGCCAGGAAACGGCGGACGGAAGGGACGCGAGCGATGGCCGGTGGGTCGGTGACCGTCGCCGCCCTGCGCCACCGGCCCCGGCAGGCCGTGCTGGTCGTCCTGCTCGCCGCCGTGGTCTCGGCGTCCGCGGCCCTCGGACCGCTCTACGCCCGGGCCGTGGAGCAGTCGGTGCTCAAGAACGTTCTTGCCGACGCCCCGGTCGCGCAGAGCAGCATCGCGGTCACCGCCACCGGCACCGCCCCGCCGTCGCCGCAGGAGCTGGCGAGCACCGTGCGGGGCCGGACCCGCGACCAGTTCCTGCCGCCGATCCAGGGCGCCGACACCCAGGTCGACCTGCGGGCGGCGACCGGCGGCACCGGTGCCGGGCCTTCGGCGCCGGACGGCCCGCCGGCCGCCCGGGGCCGGCTGGTCAGCCGCGAGGGGCTGTGCCGGCACCTCGAGCTGGCCGAGGGCCGGTGCGTCCGCGGCGAGGGCGAGCTGCTGGTGAGCCGGCTGACCGCCGGGGTCACCGACGTCCGGGTCGGAGACCAGCTGTGGATGTCGGCCCAGGCCAGCGGTCCCGACGACCCGGACACCGAGGCGCCCGGGCGGGCCGTGGCGGTCGTCGGCATCTACGAGCCGCCCCGACCGGGCGACCCCTTCTGGTCCGGCCGCAGCCAGGCGGCCCCGGCCGCGGCCCTGCCGGCCCGGACCGCCACCGACGTCCCGGCAGTCGACGACGTGCTCACCACCTGGCCGACGGTCGCGTCCGTGGAGTGGCCGGCGCTGCGTACCCATCTCGACATCCCGGTCGACGTGGCCGCCGTCGAGATCGACCGGCTGCGGGCACTGGCCGGTGCCACCAAGCGGGTCGACGCCGCCGCGCGCACGGTCGACGGGTCCGCGGTGAGCGAGATCCCGGCCCTGCTGGCCTCGACGGCGTCCCAGCGCGACCAGGCGCGCACCGTCATCCCGCTCCTCGCCGTGCAGCTCGCCGTGCTCGGCGTGGTCGTGCTCGCCTTCGTCTGCGCCGCCGCCACCGAGCAGCGCCGGCCGGAGATCGCCCTGGCCCGGCTGCGCGGCCAAGGGACCGGCGGCGCCGCCGGACTGCTGCTCCGCGAGCTCGGACTGCTCGTGCTCGTCGGCGTCGCGCTGGGTGCCGCCGTCGGCTGGCTCGTCGCGTCGGGCGCGACCGCGCTCTGGCTCGAGGACGGGGTGGTGCTCGAAGCCCGGTTCCCGGTCGCCCTCGCCGTCGCCGCCGCCGCGGTGGCCGGGCTGCTCGCCGTGGTCGTGGCCGGGGCGCCCACCCTGCGCCAGCCGCTCACCAGCCTGCTGCGCCGCGTGCCGCCGCGCGCCTCCACCTTGCAGGTCGGCCTGACCGAGGGCGCCGTCGTCGCGGCGGCCGCCGCCGGGGTCGTGACGCTGCTCTCCGGCGAGAGCGGGCCGGTGGCCCTGCTCGCGCCCGGCCTGCTCGCGATTGCCGGCGGGCTGCTGCTCTCGCAGGCCGTCATCCCCGTGGCCGGGCCGCTCACCCGCCGCTCGCTGAGGCGGGGCCGGGTGGCCCAGGCGCTCGCGGGGGTGCAGATCGCCCGCCGGCCGGCACTGCGCCGGCTGATCGCCATCGTCACCGTCGCCTGCGCCCTGCTCGTCTTCGCCGTGGACGCCTGGTCCGTCTCGGACCGTAACCGCACCACCCGGGCGGCCGTCGAGTCCGGCGCGCCGGTGGTTCTCACCGTCGACGCCGCTAGCTCGGAGGTGCTCCGGCGGGCGGTGCTCGACATCGATCCCCAGGGCGGTTTCGCGACCCCGGTCGTCACCGTGCGGACCGCCACCGCGACCGGCCCGCGCACCACCGCCGTGGTCCCCGAGGCGTTCGCCCGCATCGCCACCTGGGCTCCCGACTCCGAGCCGACCGCCGCCGAGCTGGCCGATCTCGCACCGTCGCTCGCCGACCCGATCGAGATCGAGGGCGACGCGGTGGCGGTGACCGCCCGGCTGAAGGCCCGGGGCCTGCCGCCGCAGCGCGGTGCCCCGGCGCCGGAGCTGCGGCCGTTCTCCCTGTCGCTGACCGTCGTCGGCGACGACGGCGGTCCCCGCCAGGTGGAGCTGGGCCGGATCCGCGAGGGCACCGGGACCTACCGGGCCGCGCTCCCGTGCCAGGACGGCTGCCGCCTGCGCCGGGTCACCGTCAACCGCACCTTCGGCGACTTCACCGATGCCTACGTGGAGACCGAAGTGACCGGGCTCCGGGTCGGCACCGGGGAGGCCACCACGCCGGTAGACCTGGACACCTCGGAGGCGGACGCCTGGTCGCTGCTGCCCTTCCAGGCCAACCTGCAGCCGAGCGGGTCGGTCGCGGTGGGCGACAGCCTCTTCTTCGCCGACGAGTCGTTCGGCAACGCGGTGTCAGTGCAGCGCGGCGACGTGGCGGCCGAGCCGCGGGCGCTGATCGCGGGGGACATCCCCAGGACCCCGCAGGCGCCCGGTGTGCCGTCCGAGGAGGTGGTCGCGCCCGACCTCGAAGCCGGGGACATGGCCTACCGGGTCGTCGGCGAGCTCCCGCTGGTGCCGCGCAGCGGTCCCCGTGGCCTGCTGGTCGACCTGGCCGGCGTCGTGAGCGGCCCGTCGGCCGCACCGGCCCAGACGACGTACGACGTCTGGCTCGCGGCCGACGACCCGAAGCGCGAGGAACGGCTGCGCGACCAGCTCGCGGACCACGGCATCGGGGTGACCGGCCGCGACACGTCGGCGGCGCACCGCACCGCATTCGCCGACGAGGGCCCGACCATCGCGCTGCGGTTGGCGGTGCTCGCCGGCTTCGTCTCCGTGGTGCTCGCCTCCGCCGTGCTCGTCGTCGGCGTCGCGACATCGGGCGCGTCCCGGGCCCGCGACCTGGCAGGCCTGCGGGTCGTCGGGGTGCCCCGCCGGACCGTGCGCAGCGCGGCGGTTCGCGAGCACGTCGTCGTCGCGGTGCTGGGCGTCGTCGTGGGTGCTGTGCTCGGGGTGGTGTCCGCGCAGGTGGCTCTGCCGCAGATCCCGCTCTTCGCGACCAAGGCGGCCCGGTTGCCCCTGGTGCTCGACCCGGTCTGGTCGGCCGTCGTGGCGACGACCCTCGGCTGTCTGGTGCTGCTGTGCGCCGTGTCGGTCGTCGTCGGCCGGCTGCTGGCGGCGTCGGCGACCACCGACCGCCTCCGGGAGAGCCGATGAGGCGGCCGGACCTGACCGGGGCGCGCCTGGCGTTCCAGGGTCTGTGGTTCCGCCGTTCGACCGCCCTCATCGTGCTCGTGCTCGCCACGGTCGCGAGCGCCGCCTCGGTGGTGGCTCCGCTCTACGCCCGCGCGGCCGAGGAGTCGATCCTGCGCGACACCCTGCGCCGGGCCGACGCGTTCGACCTGTCGGTGCAGGTGTCCGTTCCGCAGGTGGGTGCCGGGGTCGGCGAGGGCGCCGCGCCCCCGGCGTCGACCGCCGACGGGGTCGTCCGCGACGCGCTCACCCACCCGGCGTTCGGGCCGCGCCGGCTGGCCTACGTCGGCCAAGGCGAGTACCACCCCACCGAGGGCGACAACGCGGACGGCGTGGTGCTCGGCCAGGTCGTCGAGCGGCCAGGCGTTTGCCAGCACCTCCCCACCGTGACCGGCCGCTGCCCCGAGGCGCCGGACGAGGGCATCATGTCCCGCCGGAGCCTGGAGGTCCTCAGCGCCGAGGTCGGCGACGTGGTGGAGGCCGAGCTGCCCGACTCGGCCACCCTGCAGGACGGCGGCATCGCCCCGGTGGTCGCGGTCGAGGTCGTCGGGGCGTACGACCCGGTGCCCGTCGACGACGCCTACTGGGTCGGGCGGCCGTACTTCGACGCCTTCAACCCGCATTCCACCATCGCTGCCCTCGAGGAGGTCCCGCCGACGGCGGACCCGGTCTTCCTCGGGGCGGGCGGCGCCGGCGCGGCTCGGATCGCGACCTACACGATCGACGTGCCGCTGCTCGCCGCGCGGGTCCAGCTCGACGACACGGCCCCGCTGCTCCGACAGGTGCGGGCGCTGTCGCTCGAGACACCGCGGCTCCTGGTCAACACCGACAGCCAGCTGCCCGCCGCGCTGGACCGGGCCGACCAAGGCCGGCGGCTGGTGCGCATCGCGGCGCCGCTGGCCGTCACCCAGCTGGTGCTGCTGAGCTGGTGGACGCTCTACCTCGTGGTCGGCTCGGCGACGGAGGAGCGCTCCCCCGAGCTGGGGCTGGCCAAGCTGCGCGGGCTGACCGCGCGGCAGACCCGCCGCTTCGGCCTCGCGGAGGTGTTCCTGCTGCTGCTCGTCGCGGCGCCGCTGGGCACGGCCGTGGGCTGGGTCGCGGTGCGGTCCGCCGCCGGGCGGGTCTTCGCCCCGGGCACCGAGGTGGTCCTGACCTGGTCGGTGCTGCTGACCGTGCTCGGCACCCTGGGGGGCGGCATCGTCACGGCCGCCCTGTCGTCCCGCCAGGTGTTCCGGCGGCCGGTGGCCGAGCTGCTCCGAAGGGTCCCGGCCCGCAGCTCCGGGCGGGGGGCCGGACTGATCGACGCGGTCGTCGTGGTGCTGGCCGCGGCCGGTGTAGTGCAGCTGATCAACGACCGCGGGACCCGGCCGAGCCCGGTCGCGATGCTCGCGCCGGGCATGATCGCGGTCGCCGGCGGCCTGCTCGCAGCGCGGGTCCTGGTGCGGGTGGCCCGCCGCCGGGTCGCGGCGTCCACCGCCCGCGGTCGTACGCCCGGGCTGGTCGGCTGGGCCGGTGTCGCCCGCCGCCCCGGCACCGCCCGCATCGCGTCGGTCCTCGCCGTCGCGACCTGCCTGCTGCTGGTTGGTGTGCAGGCGTGGTCCGTGGCCGAGCGCAACCGCAGCGAGCGGGCTCGCGCCGAGACCGGCGCGGCGGTGGTCCTGCAGGCGCGCGCGGCAGACCCGCAGGCGCTGGTCGACGCGGTGCGCAAGGCCGACCCGGACGGCCGCTACGCGATGGCCGCGGTGCACGTCGCGTCCTCCAGCCAGCAGCCGTCGATGCTGGCCGTCGACAGCAGCCGCGCCGACCGGGTCCTCGCCTGGGGCGCGCCGGACGCCCGACCCTCGCGAGGCATCGAGGCGACGCTCGCCCCGGCGACCGTCCCGTCGCTGCAGGTGCATCCGGGGCCGATCGAGGTCGACGTCGAGCTCGAGGAGATGAGGTCGCCGACACCGCTGACCCTGTCGGCCAAGCTCGACGTCGGCGGCACCTTCCAGTACGTCCCGATCGGCCAGCTGCGCCGGGGTGACCGCACCTACCGCGGCGAGGTGCCGGCTGACTGCCAGGGCGGCTGCCGGCTGGTCGGGCTCGCGTTCGACCACCCCGGAACCGACATCGCGAGGGCTACCGCCCGGCTGCGGCTCGCCGGGCTGAGCGCCACCGGGGAGGGCGGTGACCTGGCCCGGCTCGAGGGCAGCTTCGGCGTGCCCGGCGGCTGGCGGCCCGGTGCGCCGACCATCGGCGGGCCTCAGGTGCGGCTCCGGGCCGGCAAAGCCTTGCTGGTCGACCTGCAGGCGCCGGGCGGCCCCTACGCCGAGGTGGTCCGCGGCGACAGCCCCGAGCCTCTGCCGGCCGTCGTCACCCGTGAGGCCGCCGGACCGTCGGCGGCGCAGGGCGGCGTGCCGACGGGCGAGACGACCGGCATGTCCGGTGAGACCACCCGGTTCACCGTGGCGCGGGTCGTCGACTACGCCCCCCGCGCCGGCGACCGGGCCGTCATCGTCGACCTCGAGCTGGCGCTGCGCCTCGACGACCAGGCCCAGGTCGGCGAGCAGGAGGTCTGGCTGTCCCGCTCCGACACCGGCGACGAGCAGGCGCTGGTGCGCTCCCTGCGCCGGTCCGGGGTCACCGTCCCGTCGCGCGAAACGGCCGCCGGCCTGGAGCGGGTCTACGCCGGCGACGGGGCAGTGCTGGCGCTGCGACTGCTCCTCGTCTGCGGGGCCTCGGCGGTCGTCGTTTCGGTGGGAGCACTCCTGGTCGCGGCCTACGTGGGACGGCGCCAACGGGCGTACGAGGTCGCCGCCCTGCGTGCCGTCGGCCTGAAGCGGCGCACGGTCCGCGCCCTCCTCCTGCGCGAGAACGTCGGCACCGTGCTGGTCGCGCTGGCCTGTGGCGCGCTCGCGTCGCTGCTCGCGGTGTGGGCGGTGCTGCCGGCGCTGCCGCAGTTCGACGCCGACTCGTCGAGCATCCCGGTCCGCTACGCGCCGGTCGCCTCCGCCGGCTGGCTCGCGGTCGGCGCGCTGGCCGGCCTCCTCGTCCTGGTCGGCCTCACGGTCGCCACCCTCCAGCTGCGTGCCGGGCGCTCCGACCGGCTGCGGGAAGGAGTCCGTTGACATGAGCGGCATCCCGGTCGCCTGCCACGGCCTGGTCCACATCTACCGCCTCGAGGGCAACGACGTCGTCGCACTCTCCGGCGTCGACCTCGACGTCGGGGCCGGCGAGGTGGTCGGGCTGCTCGGCCCGTCCGGGTCCGGCAAGTCGACGCTGCTCAACCTCTTCGCCGGGCTGCTGCGGCCCAGCGCCGGGCGGCTGCACGTCGGCCCGCACGAGATCGCCCGCATGGACGAGAAGGGGCTGGCCCGGATGCGGGCCACCGACGTCGGCGTGGTGCTGCAGGGCGCGATGCGCAACCTGTTGCCGTATGCCACGCCGATCGACAACGTCCGCTTCGCCCAGCGAGGTGCCCGCAAGGTGCGGTCCGGGCGCGAGGCCGACGACGACTTCGGCGGCTCCGAGCTGCCGGAGCCGCACGAGGTGCTCTCGCTGGTCGGGCTGGCCGACCACTCCACCAACTCGCTCGGCTCACTGTCGCCGGGCCAGCGGCAGCGCCTCGCCGTGGGCGTCGGCCTCGCCGCCAACCCCGGCCTGCTGCTGCTGGACGAGCCGACCAGCCAGCTCGACCACGAGGGCCGCGACGAGGTGCTGCACGCGGTTACCGAGATCAACCGCGACCTCGGCACCACAGTCGTCGCCGTCACCCACGACCCCGACGTCGCGGACCGGCTGCCCCGCACGGTGACGATCCGCGACGGCCGCGTCGGGGCCGAGGGGCGGCGCGGCGAGGAGTACGCCGTGGTCGGCCGGGACGGGTCGCTGACCCTGCCGCCGGACGTGCTCGAGCGGGTGCCGCCCGGGTCGCTGCTGCGGGTCACCATCGTCGACGAGGAGGCGGTCCGCCTCGACAAGACCGAGACCCAGACCGGGGAGGGGGCAGCATGAGTGCGGTGACCGAACCCATGACCCACACGGACGAGCGGGCACCCCTCACGGTGACCGCGCGCGGGGTGCACGTCGCCTACGACGGGCACGAGGTGCTGCGCGGCATCGACCTCACCGCCCGGCCGGGCCGAGTCGTGGCGGTCACCGGGCCGTCCGGCGCGGGGAAGACCACCCTGCTCTGGGTGCTGGCCGGGCTGGTGCGGCCGGACGAGGGATCGGTGCACGTCGGCGACGCGCCGGCCGCCGACCGCGACACCACCAGCGGCGCCGGGGTGGTGCTGATCCCCCAGGACAACGCGCTGGCCAGCGTCCTGACCGCGTCGGAGAACGTCCTGGTGCCGTTGCTCGCCGCCGGCGTCGAGCCAGCGGCGTCGCAGCAGCGGACCGCCGAGGCGCTCGACCAGGTCGGGCTCGCGACCGCCGGCGACCAGCTGATCGAGGAGCTCTCGGGCGGCCAGCAGCAGCGGGTCGCGGTGGCGCGCGGACTCGCCCAGCGCGGCCGGGTCGTGCTGGCCGACGAGCCCACCAGCGAGCTGGACGCCGCCAACCGGGCGCGGGTGGTGGCCCTGCTGCGCACCGAGGCGGACCTGGGGGCGGCGGTCGTGCTCGCGACGCACGACCCGGACGCCGCGGCCGAGTGCGACGCCGAGCTGCACCTGGACGCGGGCGTCGCGACCTGGGTCCGCCCCCTTGAGGGCTGACCGCCCGCCCGGTGCGGTCCCTGCGCGTCGCGCCTGCGGGTCGACCACGTATACGTGGTCGAGGATCGCTTGGAGTGGCATGCACGCCGCTCCAAGCGATCGCAAGCCACTCCACGTGGCGCTCCGGCTGGCCGATCGCCGTGCCACGATCGCGGCATGGACGCCGAGACGGCAGCCGGGCTGGTGCTGGTCGCGGGCCTGGTGGTCTTCCTGGTCGGGGCCGTGCGCTGGCGGCCGGAGTACCAGGCCCAGCCGGCGGTCGCCCTCCCGGCCATGCACGCCGACCCGCGACGGTGGACCTGGATCCACGCGTGGATGGCCGCGGCCATGTTCGTCACCCCGGCCGGCCTCGCGATGGCCGCCAGCCTCGCCCGGCCCGACGACGCAGCAGCCGCCGGCTGGGCCGCGACGGTCGTCTTCACGGTCGGCGCCGCCTGCTGGGTGGTGTCGCTGGCCTACCGGCTGACCGTGGTGCCGTGGGCCGCCGCGAGGACCGTGGCGGTCGGCCGGCCACCTGAGCTCTATCTCGCGACCGAGCCATGGGCGTCGCTGCTGTACCGCGCCCACATGCTCGCGGCCTATGCGGCGTTCGCCGTGCTCGGCACGGCGGTGGTGCTCGACGACGGCCTGCCGGCCTGGGTGGGCTGGCTCGGCGTCGGCTGGGGGTGCGCTTTCGCGGTGCTGCTCGCCGTCGGTGGTCGGATCGCGTACGCCGTCCACCCGCCCTTCTGGGCGCACACCTACCCGGCCGTCGTGGGCGTCGTGCTCATCGTGACCTGAGTGCTCTCAGATCGCGCTCGATATCCCTCGCGCATGCCTGATGTCGGCGCCATCGTGGGGCCCGACAGCTCATCGCGGCATGCCCGAACGTTCCCCGAGCGGCGGCTCAGGCGTCCGCCGCCCACCAGTCGTACGATGGCCGGCCGAGAGGAGGCGGCGATGGCCGATCCGGTTGGCGACATCATCGGGGACTATCGCGCGTTCTCCGCGCAGCAGCACGATCGCCTGCTCGCGCGGGGCATCGACATCCGTCCGTACGCGCTCAGCCACCTCGCCGTCCGCGTGCCGGAGTGGGACCAGTACGCGCATGTGCGGACCCTGCTCGAACGTCACGCGGTCGCCAATCGCGAGAACGTCTGGAATGGCCGCCCGATCTCCTTGATCATTCCCGCCGAGCCACTCGAAGTCCTCGACGGCAAGGTCGTCCCGCTTATCGAGCTCATCCCGCCCGTGCACCAGCGCGTCTACAAGATGGGGTTGGAGCACCTCGGCGTCGTGGTCGACAGTTTCGACGCCTTCGTCGAAGCCCACAAGCCGGTCCTGACGGGACAGCAGTTCCAGGGCCCGAACAGCACACCGGACCCCGTCTACATCTTGTTCGAGGACTTCACCCACGTGAAGTTCTACCGACTTTCACTAAGGGCATCCGTCGAGCTCGATGCCGGCCCGTTCCTCGATGGGTTCCATCACGTCGACGACTGGGTGCCCCAGCGGCTCGTCACGGCGACGGGCCCGAACCGCTTGCCGCGCTGAGCGACGGCCGCAGCCGCACCGACGACGACAAACGAGCATGAAGTCCGTCGCCCGGCCGACGTCGCGCGGTACGCCGAGGATCCCGAGCAGCTCGACCTAGCAACATCGGGCGACGGCAGGTCCTACGCACCCCATCTTGCTGCCGCACCCATCGTGACGTGCCGGCAGTCGGTCAGCCGAGGACGAACTCGTCGCCGACCAGCACCGGGGTGGTCGTGCCGTCGGCGGCGATCCCGAGCACCTCGACGTCGGGGCTGCCGACGACCACGTCGACGTGCGTCGCCGACTGGTTGACGCCGGCCTCGATCCGCTGCTGCACGTCGAGCCTGGTCCCGCCCTCGATCGTCGTGGGGAAGCCGGCACCCCATGCGACGTGCGACGCGGCGTTCTCGTCATACAGCATGTCGCGGTAGGTCAGCTGGGTGCGCCTGACCCGCGAGTCGCCGTCGACGATCGCCACCTCGCCCAGGTGCCTGGCCCGCGGGACGCTGTCGAGCTGGTGGTGGACCGCCTCCTCGCCGGCCGCGGCCTTCGCCGCGCGCACCGTGCCGTCACCGAGCTCGAGGACCAGGCCGTCGACGAGGACGTTCATCTGCTGCAGGAAGAACGGGGCGGTCGTGCTGAGGGTCCCGTCAGCACGGCGCCAGTCCGGCGACGTGTAGACCTCCTCGGTCGGCAGGTTGGCAACGAACGCGGTGCCGGCGTCGTTGGTGTGCTCTGCCGTGACCCAGTGCGAGCGGGGCGCCAGGCCGACGACCAGGTCCGTGCCCGGGCCGCGGAAGTGCATGCGGTCGAAGCCCTGCTCGTTGAGCAGGTCCCGGCGGTGGGCCAGCTTGGCCAGGTGCTCACGCCACGAGACGACGGGGTCGTCCTCGTCGAGCCGAGTCGCGAGCGCGACCGACTGCCAGAGCCGCTCGACGTCAGGCGTGCCGAAGATGCTCTCGGCCCAGCCGGCGTTGGGCGCCGCGACCACCGACCAGGCGACGTGGTCGGCGCCCAGTACCTGCATGGCCGCCTTCGCCCGCTCCACCGGCAGCGAGGCGGCCAGCCGGGCCGGGTCGGCGCCGTCCATGAGGGTGGGGTTCGGGTTGCCGGTCAGGGAGATGACCGCGACGTCGTCGTCCTTCCAGGCGTTGATCGCGTCCACCTCGTGGCGCAGCGAGGTGCCCAGCGAGTCGTCGGGGGCCAGGGCGACGTGGGCGCGCTGGAGGTGCTGGTCGACGTACTCGATGGAGACGTAGCTCGCGCCCACGCGGTAGGCCTCGGCAGCGACCGCTCGGGCGACCTCGGCGTGCTCGACCATGCCGCGCACGACGACGCGCTGCCCCAGCTGCACGTTGACCCCGACCCGCACCACCAGTCGCGCGTAGGCCCCGAGCAGGTGGTCGTACGGCTCGCTCATCGGTGCTGCTCCTTCGTCCGGGTCGGCTGCCCGGCCACGGTACCCATGACGGCGAGCCGGGACGACGAACGGGCGGCCCCTCCAGTGGAGGGACCGCCCGTGGGGTCGTGCTGGTCGTGCTCGTCGTGCTGGTGGGGCTGGACTCAGAAGTCCATGCCGCCCATGCCACCGTCGCCGCCCGGCATGCCGCCGCCGGCCGGGGCCTTCTCGGGCTTGTCGGCGATGACGGCCTCGGTGGTGAGGAAGAGGCCGGCGATCGACGCGGCGTTCTGCAGCGCCGAGCGGGTGACCTTGGCCGGGTCGATGATGCCGGCCTTGATCATGTCCTTGTACTCGCCGGTGGCCGCGTCGAGACCGTGACCGGTCTCGAGGTTGCGCACCTTCTCCACCACGACGCCGCCCTCGAGGCCGGCGTTGACGGCGATCTGCTTGAGCGGGGCCTCCAGCGCGATCTTCACGATGTTGGCGCCGGTCGCCTCGTCCTTGTCCAGGTCGAGCTTCTCGAACGCGGTGGTCGACGCCTGCAGGAGCGCGACGCCACCACCGGCGACGATGCCCTCCTCGACGGCGGCCTTGGCGTTGCGCACCGCGTCCTCGATGCGGTGCTTGCGCTCCTTGAGCTCCACCTCGGTGGCCGCGCCGGCCTTGATGACGGCGACGCCGCCGGCCAGCTTGGCGAGGCGCTCCTGAAGCTTCTCGCGGTCGTAGTCGGAGTCCGACTTCTCGATCTCGGCGCGGATCTGGTTGACCCGGCCGGCGATCTGGTCGGCGTCCCCGGCGCCCTCGACGATCGTCGTCTCGTCCTTGGTGACGACGACCTTGCGGGCCCGGCCGAGCAGGTCGAGACCGGCGTTCTCGAGCTTGAGGCCGACCTCCTCGGAGATGACCTGGCCACCGGTAAGGATGGCGATGTCCTGCAGCATGGCCTTGCGGCGGTCACCGAAGCCGGGCGCCTTGACGGCGGCCGACTTGAAGGTGCCACGGATCTTGTTCACGACCAGGGTCGCGAGCGCCTCGCCCTCGACGTCCTCGGCGATGATGGCCAGCGGCTTGCCGGACTGCATGACCTTCTCCAGCAGCGGCAGCAGGTCCTTGACGGCCGAGATCTTGCTGTTGAGCACGAGGACGTACGGCTCGTCGAGAACCGTCTCCATGCGCTCCGGATCGGTGACGAAGTACGGCGAGATGTAGCCCTTGTCGAAGCGCATGCCTTCGGTGAGCTCGAGCTCGAGACC
>DATHAP010000169.1 GCA_035489715.1 Actinomycetes bacterium | reverse complement strand
TGGCCGGGCTACCTGGTCGACCGCGGGTCGAGCGCGCACATCATGGTGCGGCACACGGGCATCGTCGAGGACCTGCGCCTGGACGAGTGCGGCCTGACCTACCTCGACATGGACCCCTGGGGCTTCGCGCCGTTCGGCGACCCGAGCACCGGCGAGCAGCGAGCCATCAGCTTCCATGTCGACCTCGACAGGACGTGCGAGTCCATCGCGGCACTCTGCGGCGCGATGGACGCCGACGCCTACCGCGCGTTCGTCACCGACTGGGCCGCCCGCAACGAGGCCGTCTTCGCCGCCTTCCAGGACGTGCCCACCGCCGGCCGGCTCGGCCGCCACCTGTGGGGCGCCGGCAAGGCGGCCAGCGTCGGCGGTCTCGAGATGTCGCGGCAGTTCCTGCAGCCGGCCGACCAGCTGCTCGACGAGCACTTCACCGACGAGCGGCTCAAGACCGCGCTGTCGTGGCTCGGCGCGCAGTCCGGCCCACCGACCCACGAGGTCGCGACCGCAGACCTCGTCGGCTGGAACGCGCTGATGCACAGGCTCCCGCCCGGCCGCGCCGTCGGAGGCTCCGGCGCCCTCACCGCAGCCCTCGCCGAGCGGCTGCGGCGTCTCGGCGGCCGAGTCCGGCTCGGCGACGGTGCGGCAGCCATCACCCGCAGCGGCGACCGGGTCACCGGCATCACCACCGAGTCCGGTGACCACCTCACCGCCCGAACCGTCGTCGCGGGCTGCCACGTCCTCACGACCCTCGAGCTGCTCGCCGACGAGGCACTGCTCCGCCGGGCCACCACGGCCGTCCGGGTCGGCAACGGCATCGGCATGGTGGTCCGCCTCGCCACCACGGCACTCCCCCGCTACCCGGCGGCTGCAGACGACAGCGCCGGTGCGACGTACGCCTCGATGCAGCTCCTCGCGCCGAGCCGCACGTTCCTTCGCAGCGCGCACGGCGACTTCGTCGCGGGCCGCACCCCGGAGGAGCCGGCCGTCCTCGTCATGACACCCACCGCCCTCGACCCGTCGATCGCGCCGCCGGGCAAGCACGTGGTGACCGCGTGGGCGCAGTGGCACCCCTACGACCTGTCCACCGGCGAGCGCTGGGACGACATCCGTGCCCGCGAGGGCGAGCGGATCGTCGCGCAGGTCGAGCGGGCAGCGCCCGGCTTCACCGACGTGATCGACCAGGTGCACGTGCAGACGCCGCTCGACCTGGAGCGCGAGCTCGGGCTGCGCCGCGGCAACGTCATGCACGTCGAGATGGGCCTGGACTCGATGTTCAGCTACCGGCCGCTCCCCGAGCTGGCCGGTTACCGTACGCCGGTGCGCGGCCTCTTCCTCACCGGCGCATCGACGCACCCGGGTGGCGGCGTCTTCGGCGCGTCGGGCCGGACGGCTGCGCGCGTCGCGATGACGGCGGCCCGCCGGCGGTGGCGGTGACCACCGTGTCCTACGCCGTCCGTGGCCGACGCCGCCCCGGCGCATGGGTCCGCCCGCTGCCGTGGCTGCTGGCAGCCGCCACAGTGGGGCTGCAGATCGCCTACCCGCTGGTCGACGGAGCGGCTCGCGACCGCGTCACGGTCGCCACTGTGGTGACCTTCGCCGGCGCCTGCGTCGCGCACGCCGTCGTCAGTCGTGGCTCGGCGTGGGCCTTCGGCCTGCTGGTCATCACCGCCGGCGCGGGATTCGCGGCCGAGGTGGTCGGCGTGCACAACAGCCTGCCGTTCGGGCGCTACTCCTACAGCGACTCGCTCGGTCCGGAGCTCTTCGACGTGCCGGTCGTGGTGCCGCTCGCCTGGACGATGATGAGCTACCCGGTCTTCCTCGCGGCCCGCCGGCTGACCCGTCGCTGGGTGCCGCTCGTCGGCGGCTACGGGCTGATGGCGTGGGACATCTGCCTCGACCCACAGATGGTCGGCGACGGGCACTGGCGGTGGGCCGACCCGACACCATCGCTGCCTGGTGTGCACGGCATCCCGCTCACGAACTTCGCCGGCTGGTTCGTCGTCGGCACGCTGCTCATGCTGGTGCTCTCGGCGGCACTCCCCCGGCCGGCCCCCCGGCAGCGGGTGGACGAGGCCGTCCCGGCAGCGCTGCTCGCCTGGACCTGGGTCGGCTACGTCGTCGGCAACCTCTACTGGTTCGGCACCGACTCGGTCGCCCTTGTCGGCGGCATCGCGCTCGGCGTGGTCGTCGTGCCCTACTTGTGGTCGCTGTGGCAGTCCCGCGCATGAGGAGCCGCGCGTTCGACGCGCTCACCGCGGCCGGCACCGCGCTGGCCGTCGCCGGCACCGCCCACGCGGCCTGGAACCTCCGCCGGCTCCGCGTCCCCCCGCCCGATCCGCCGCCGGTGGCCGAGCGGGTCGCCGTCCTGCTGCCGGTCCGCGACGAGGCGGCGCGGGTCGCACCGTGCGTCCGGTCGGTCCTGGGCCAGCGCGGCGTGCGCGACCTCACCGTCCTGGTGCTCGACGACGGGTCGCAGGACGGCACGGCCGAGGTCGTACGTCGCGCAGCAGCAGGTGACGACCGTCTGCGGGTGCTCACCGGCGACGGGCTCCCGGCCGGGTGGTGGGGCAAGCCGTGGGCCTGCCAACAGCTCGCCGACGCCGCGCGGGACGCCGGCGCCGAGGTGCTCGTCTTCGTCGACGCCGACGTGGTGCTCGAGCCGCACGCCGTGGCCTCGTCGGTCGCCCTGCTGCGGTGGGCCGCCCTCGACCTCGTGTCGCCCTACCCGCGCCAGGTCGCGGGGTCGCCGGCCGAGCGGCTGGTCCAGCCGCTGCTCCAGTGGTCCTGGCTGACGACGCTGCCGCTCCGCCTCGCCGAGCGGTCGCCCCGCGAGTCTCTCGCCGCGGCCAACGGCCAGCTCGTGGTCGTCGACGCGGCCGCCTACCGCCGGGCCGGCGGTCACCGCGCGGTCCGCGCCGAGATGCTCGAGGACGTCGCACTGCTCCGCGCGGTCAAGCGCAACGGCGGTCGCGGCACCGTGGCCGACGGGACCGGCCTCGCGGCCTGCCGGATGTACGACGGCTGGCCTGACCTGCGCGACGGCTACGCGAAGTCGCTGTGGTCGGCGTTCGGCTCGACCAGCGGCGCGGTGGCCGTCACCGGGGGGCTCGCGGCGACGTACGTCCTCCCGCCGCTCGCCGCCCTCCGCGGCTCGCGCACCGGCCTCGTGGGGTACGTCGCCGCGGTGCTCGGCCGGGTGCTCGTCGGCCGTCGCGTGGGCAGCCGGGTCTGGCCGGACGCGCTGGCCCACCCCGCGTCGGTGGCGACCTTCGGCTGGCTGGTCGCGAGCTCGGTGCGGGGCCACCGGGCCGGCACGCTGCGGGCACGGGGGCGTCGGGTCGCGGGGCTACGGTCGGAGCCGTGACCTCTCGCGCCGCCACCGGCATGTGCTTCCAGCGCACCTACCCGCCGTCGCTCCTGACCGAGATGGCCAGACGGCTCGACGAGGGCGGCGCCGACCAGCTGTGGCTGATCGAGGACTGCTTCTACACCGGCGGCGTCAGCCTCGCCGCGGCTGCGCTCGCCGTGACCGACCGGCTGCAGGTCGGGCTGGGCATCCTGCCGGCCGTCGCGCGCAACGCCGCAGTGACCGCCATGGAGATCGCGACCCTGTGTGGGCTCGGGCCGGGGCGGGTCCTGCCCGGCATCGGGCACGGCGTGCAGGAGTGGATGGCGCAGATGGGTGCCCGCACCCCGTCGCCTCTCACGACGCTCGACGAGGTCATCACCGCGGTCACCCGGTTGCTCGCCGGCGAGACGGTGTCGATGGAGGGCCGCGAGGTGCAGCTGCGCGACGTGGCGCTCGACCAGGCACCGGTCGACCCACCGCCCGTCCTGGCCGGGGTCCGCGGCCCGAAGTCGCTGGCGCTCGCCGGCCGGGTGGCCGGCGGCGTCGTGCTCGCGGAGCCCGCCTCGCCGACGTACGTCCGGCTCGCGCTCGAGCAGGCCGGACACCCGGACCCGTTCCACGTCGCGGTGTTCGCACCGCTGTGCGTGGACCGCGACCGCGACACCGCGCGGCGCACCATGGCGCCCTGGCTCGGCGACGTCCTCGACGCGCCCAACGCGGGTGTGATGGCGATGCCCTTCGCCGACGACCTCATCGCCCTGCACCGGGACAAGGGTCTCGACGGGATCATGGCGATGCCCGACGACTGGTGGCTGGAGATCGGCCCGGTCGGCACGCTCGACGACGCCGCGGCCCACCTGACCCTCCTCGAGGAGGCCGGCGCGCACAGCATCGGCCTCTTCCCGGCCCCCGAGGTCGAGATCGGGCGCGCGCAGGTCGACGACGTGCTGGCCCTGGCCCGTCGCTAGCCCCCAGCCCCTGTCGAGGACCGCTAGCCGACCCGCACCGTCACGGCGTGCCAGCCGGTGGCGCCGGACGGGAACGGGTCGCGCTGCCGCTCCGGCTGCGTCATGCCGTCGGCGTCGGTCGCGCGCACCTCGAGGGTGTGCGCACCGGGCCGGGCGTCCCACGACCAGACCCACTGCCGCCAGGTGTCCGCCGACGGCACGTCGGCGAGCCGGGCCTGCTGCCACGGGCCGCTGTCGACCCGCACCTCGACCGCCTCGATCCCGCGGTGCTGCGCCCACGCGACCCCCGCGACCGCGACCCGGCCGGCCGCGACCCGGTCGAACGTCCGCGGGGTGTCGATCCGCGACATCGTGCGGATCGGCCCCTTCTCGGCCCAGCCGCGCTCGGTCCAGTAGGCCTTGGCGCGGTCGAAGCGGGTGAGCTCGAGGTCGACCAGCCACTTGGTGGCCGACACGTAGCCGTAGAGACCCGGCACCACCATCCGGCACGGGAACCCGTGCAGCACCGGGAGCGGCTCACCGTTCATCCCGACCGCGAGCAGGGCGTCCCGGCCGTCCATGACCACGGAGGTCGGGGTGCCGATCGTCATCCCGTCCGCGGAGCGCGACAGGATCATGTCGGGGTCGGCGCGCACGCCGGCCTCGGTCAGCAGGTCCGCGAGCCGGGCACCCAGCCAGCGCGCGTTGCCGACGTACGACCCGCCGACCTCGTTCGAGACGCAGGTGAGGGTGATGTCGGACTCGACCAGGTCGCGGGCCAGCAGGTCGCGCCAGGACAGCCGCAGCTCGCGGTCCACCATCCCGTGGACCCGCAGCTCCCAGTCCTCGGTGCGCACCTGCGGGACGACCAGCGCGGTGTCGATCCGGTAGAAGTCGTCGTTCGGCGTCGTGAAGGGCGAGAGGCCGCCCACCGGCAGCTCGGTGGCCCGCGGCAGCGGCTCCGCCGCCGCAACCGGCGCCGGGAGCCGCACCGCGGCCCGGCTCGCCGTCACACCCTCGCGACGGCGGGTGACCAGCCGGCCGAAGGTCCCGGCGACCACGGCGACCGAGCCGGCCGCCAGCAGCCCGACGAGCACCTGGCGGCGGCTCTCGTCGGCGAGCGGCGCGTCCGGGTCGTGGTCGGTGAGCGGGCGCAGCAGGAGGACGAGCGCGATGGCCCCGGCCGCGGCTCCCGCGACCGACGGCAGCGGGTCGAGGAACCTGCCCTCCGGGCGGGTCGCCGCCGCGGCGGCGCCGACCAGACCCAGGGCGGCCACGCCCGCCAGCCCGGCGCCCTGGCGTCGCACGGTCACGGCGCCGGTGACGAGAGCGAGCAGCACGAGCACGACGAGGATCGACCCGACCAGGACCGGCTTGTCGTTCGTCCCGAACGTCGTGACCGCCCAGTCCTTGAGCCAGGCCGGGGTGGCGTCGATGACGCTGCCCCCGATCGCGACCACCGGCGACGCCTCCGGGCGCAGCAGCGCCGCCACCAGCTCGGCGACGCCCAGCGCGACGCCGGCGGCGACCAGCCCGGCCAGGGCGCCGAGCAGCGTGCGGGTGCGGCCCACGTCCCTCACCGTACGGCCGCAGGGGCCGGGCCGCCGGTGACTCGCGGGCCGGTCAGCGGGCCGTAAGGTCACGGCGTGGCCCGGGTCGTCGTCGTCGGAGCCGGGATGGGCGGGCTCGCAGTCGCCGCCCGGCTGGCCACCGCCGGCCACGACGTCGTCGTGTGCGAGCAGTCGGACCGCGTCGGGGGCAAGGTCGGCACCGTCGAGCGGGACGGCTTCGTGTTCGACACCGGCCCATCACTGCTGACGCTGCCCGCCGTCTACCGCGACCTGTTCGTCAAGACCGGCCGGCCGATCGAGGACTCGCTCGACCTGGTCGAGGTCGACCCGGCGTTCCGCTACCGCTTCCCGGGGCTGAACGGGGTCGGCGACGGCGGGCCGGTGTGGCTCGACGTGCCCAACGCGTCGCGCGCCCGGACCGTCGCGGCGATGGACGCCGCCCTGGGATCCGGCGCGGGCGAGGACTGGGCGGGCTTCCTCGACCGGGCGCACCAGGTCTGGCAGGTCACGCGCGGTCCCTTCCTCGAGTCGCCCCTGGAGGGCCCTCGCGACCTGCTCCGGCTCGCGCGACGTACGTCCGACGTCCGCACGGTCGCGCCGTGGTCGTCGCTGCGTGCCATCGGCCGCAAGCACCTGCGCGACCCGCGGCTGCGGATGCTGCTCGACCGCTACGCGACCTACACCGGGTCCGACCCGCGGCGGGCGCCCGCGGCACTGGCCGTGGTTCCCTACGTCGAGCAGACCTTCGGCGCGTGGCACGTGTCGGGCGGCATCCGCCGGCTGGCGGACGCGGTGCACGAGCGCGCGCTGCTGCGCGGCGTGGACGTGCGGACCGGCACCGAGGTGACCGGGGTGCTGGTCGAGGGCGGCCGGGCCGCGGGAGTCGAGCTGGCCGACGGCCAGCGGATCGCGGCCGACGTCGTCGTGTCGGACGCCGACGCGACGCATCTCTACGGCGACCTGGTGCAGCGCACGGTGGCGGCCTCGGCCCGGCGCCGGCTGGCCCGCGCGACGCCGTCGCTGTCGGGGTTCGTGCTGCTGCTTGCGGTCCGTGGGCGCACGCCCGAGCTGGCCCATCACACCGTGCT
>DATHAP010000168.1 GCA_035489715.1 Actinomycetes bacterium | reverse complement strand
GCCCGCTACGAGGTGCTGACCGACGTCGGCACCGGGCTGTTCGACTTCGGGCACGTGGACGGCCCGGCCGCCGACGCCCTGCTGCAGCACCCGCTCGGCGTCACGGCCCTGCCCGACGGGTCCGTCGCGGTCAGCGACACCTACAACGGCGCGGTACGTCGCTACGACCCCTCGACCGGCGAGGTGACCACCCTGCTGGCCGGGCTGGCCGAGCCGAGCGCCGCACTGGTCGCCGGCGAGCACCTGATCGTGGTGGAGTCCGCCGCCCACCGGCTCACCCGGCTGCGGCTGCCCGCCGCCGCTCTCGTCGTCGACGGCACGGCCCGGCGCACCTCCCGCCCGGTCACCGAGGTGGGGCCGGGCGACGTGGACCTCGAGGTGGTGTTCACTCCCCCGCCCGGGCAGAAGCTCGACGAGCGCTACGGCCCGGCCACCCGGCTGCTCGTGTCGGCCACCCCGCCCGACCTGCTCAAGGAGGGCGACGGCACGGGGACCGACCTGGTCCGCCGGATCACGCTGGACGGTCAGGTCGGCGACGGCGTGCTGCACGTCGCAGCCCGCGCGGCATCCTGCGACGAGCCCGGTGAGGGCGTCGACTTCCCGGCGTGCCACGTGCACCAGCAGGACTGGGGCGTCCCGCTGCGGGTCGTCGACGGGGCACCGAGCTCGCTCACGCTGCACCTCGCCGGCTGAGCCGTGCCAGGGTGGGTGCCGTGTTCGAGACGGCGGAGGAGCTGGCCTGGCTGGACGACCTGCTGACCCGCTCACTGCGCGGGTCCAGCGAGCACCTGCGGGCCATCATGACCGAGGGCGAGCGCACCCTCGACGCGGAGCAGACGGCGACGGTCCTGACCGGGATGCGCACCCTGTCGGTGGCGACGGTCACGCGCGGCGGCGAGCCGCGGATCAGCGGCGAGGACGGCCACTTCCTGCACGCCCGCTGGGTGTTCACGACCTCGGGCGAGGCGGTCAAGGCGCGGCACCTGAGGGCCCGGCCGGCGGTCTCGGCGGCCCACATCGTCGGCGACGACCTCGGCGTCTTCTGCCACGGGCAGGCCGAGTTCCTGGGCCCGGACCACCCGGACCGGCCGGCGGTCGAGGAGCACCTGACCGCGCACTACGGCTCCAGCCCGAGCAGCTGGGGGCCGGACATCGTCTACCTGCGGGTGCAGCCGCACTGGATGGTGTCCTACGCGTTCGCGAAGGACCGGCTGCTCGGCGAGACGTCCTGAGCCTGAGTCAGCGGTCGCGCACAGTCGGCAGGCGGCTGGTCTCGCCGGCCCAGCCGGGCCGGTGCACGTCGTTCTCGTACCACTCGTCGGTGCGGTCGTCGTAGACGCGCTCCCGCCGGGGTCGCCGGTCGGCGCGCGGCGCGCGGTTCATGACCAGCTGCATGACCAGGACCAGGACGCCGGCCCAGACCAGGATCAGGCCCAGGTCGAGCACGTCGACGTACTCCTCGATCTCGGCGGGCGCGTCGACCGCGAAGGCCAGCACCGCTCCGACGGCCATCAGCACGACGCCGGTGCCGACGGAGGTCCGGCCGTCGGGGGGTCGCGAACGGCTCATGCGGATCCTTTCCTCCCTGGGAACCTGCGAACGAGAGAGGCCGGCCGCCCCGTGCGGGGGGCAGCCGGCCTGGTCAGGTCGTCAGACGCGGTCGTCGTAGACCCGGCGCTCCGCGACCACGTCACCACGGGCGCGGTTGCGCGGCCCCCAGATGAACGCGGTCATGATCAGGCCGATGGCCCCCACGACCATGAGGATCCAGCCGACCACGGCGATGTCGAGTCCGGAGACGCTGACGTTGACGGCGAAGGCAAGGATCGCGCCTAGCGCGATCAGGAAGATGCTGACCCCGATGCCCATTGGTGAACCTCCCGGCTGAGCTGGTGGACGACCGGGCGGGCCGGCCTGGCGCCGGCGGCGGGCGCCGCCTGCACGTTTGCTTGCATCGTGGCTGTACCCCGGTCTGCCGAGCAGCAACCTGGCGGCACCCGATCGGCCGGTCGTCCACCCCGACCCAACCGGGACGGATCCGGACAGACCGCCCTCGAACTCAGCCCTAGAAGGCCTCCTCGGGCAGCTCCATCAGGGCGTTGTCGATGCCCTCGGCCACCGCGCGGTGCGCCGCGAGCAGCGGCAGCGCCTGGCGGGCGAAGAAGCTCGCCGCTGCCACCTTGCCCTGGTAGAAGGCGGCGTCGCGGCCGGTGGCACCGCCGTCGAGGGCCCCTTGGGCGACCGCCGCCTGGCGCAGCAGCAGCCACCCGGTGACCAGGTCGCCGCAGGCCAGCAGCAGCCGGGTGGTGTTCTGGCCCACCTTGTAGACGTTGGTGACGTCCTCGGCCGACGCCGTGAGCGCGCCGACCATGGTGCCGACGATGCCCTGGACGTCCTCGAGCGCCTTGGCGAGCAGGTCGCGCTCGGCCCGTAGCGAGCCGTTGCCCTCGTCGCCCTTGGCGAAGTCCTGGATCTCGGTCATCAGCTTGGTCAGCGCCTGGCCCTTGTCCCGCACGATCTTGCGGAAGAAGAAGTCCATGCCCTGGATCGCCGTCGTGCCCTCGTAGAGGGTGTCGATCTTGGCGTCGCGGATGTACTGCTCGATCGGGTAGTCCTGCAGGTAGCCCGAGCCGCCGAAGGTCTGCAGCGACTGCGACCCGAGCAGCTCGTAGGACTTCTCGGAGCCGAAGCCCTTGACGATCGGCAGCAGCAGGTCGTTGAGCCGCACCGCGAGGTCGTGCGCCGCGTCGTCCTGCCCGTCGGCCTCTGCGAGCGCGACCTCGTCCTGGATGGTGGCGGTGTAGAGGATCAAGGCGCGCATGCCCTCGGCGTACGCCTTCTGCAGCATCAGCGAACGGCGCACGTCGGGGTGGTGGGTGATCGGCACCCGGGGCGCGCTCTTGTCGGTCATCTGGGTCAGGTCCGGCCCCTGCAGACGGGTCTTGGCGTAGTCCAGCGCGTTCAGGTAGCCGGTCGACAGGGTGGCGATGGCCTTGGTGCCCACCATCATCCGGGCGAACTCGATGACCTTGAACATCTGGGCGATGCCTTCGTGCACGTCGCCGACCAGCCAGCCGACGGCCGGCTCGTCCTCGCCGAAGGTGAGCTCGCAGGTGGTGGAGGCCTTGAGCCCCATCTTGTGCTCGACGTTGGTGACATAGACGCCGTTGCGCTCACCGAGCTCGCCGGTGTCCCAGTCGAAGTGGGTCTTGGGGACGATGAACAGCGACAGGCCCTTGGTGCCGGGGCCGGCGCCTTCGGGCCGGGCCAGCACCAGGTGGACGATGTTGTCGGACATGTCGTGCTCGGCCGAGGTGATGAAGCGCTTGACGCCCTCGATGTGCCAGCTGCCGTCCGCCTGCTGGACCGCTTTGGTGCGGCCGGCGCCGACGTCGGAGCCGGCGTCGGGCTCGGTGAGCACCATGGTCGCGCCCCACCTGCCGTCGACCATCCGCTGGGCGACCTTGTGCTGCTCCTCCGTGCCGAGCCGGTAGATGACGTGGGCGAAGGCCATGCCCGACGCGTACATGTGCACGGCCGGGTTGGACCCGAGCACCAGCTCGGCGACCGCCCAGCGCAGGCTCGGCGGGCAGACCGTGCCGCCCAGCTCCTCGGGCAGGTCGAGGCGCCACCACTCCGCGTCCATGTAGGCCTGGAAGGACTTGGCGAAGCCGGCCGGCATGGTCACGCTCCTGGTCGCCGGGTCGTAGACCGGCGGCTCCCGGTCGGAGTCGAGCAGCGACTCGGCGAGCTCGTGGGTCGCCAGTCGCTCGACCTCCTGCAGGATGCTGCGCGCGGTCTCCTCGTCGACCTCGGCGTAGGGCCCGCTGCCCAGGACCTGCTGGCGGCCGAAGACCTCGAACAGGTTGAACTCGATGTCCCGGAGGTTGCTCTTGTAGTGACCCATCTGCGGCGTCGCCCTTCCGTCCGGCGGTTAGCTACTCGTCGGTAACAACGATGATGCTACTCGCCAGTAACGTTTGGCAAGGGCTTCCGCAGTCGGACCCAGAGGGCTTCCGCAGTCGGACCGGCCGAACCTGACCCGGCGCCGGGCGGGCCGGGCGTCCGCGTGCGGTCAGCCGGCGGCCTCGGCGGGACCGGCCACCCCGTCGCCGGCGGCGTCTTGCTCCGCCAGTTGACGACGTACGTCGTCCATGTCCAGCGCCCGCACGCCTTCGATCAGCTGCTCCAGCATCGGCGCGGGCAGCGCGCCGGGCCGGGCGTAGACCAGGATCCCGTCGCGGAAGGCCATCAGGGTCGGGATCGAGGTGATGGCCGCCCGGGCCGCGAGCTCGCGCTCCTCCTCGGTGTCCACCTTGAGGAAGCGGATGTCCTCGTGCTGCTCGGACGCGGCCTCGAAGACCGGCGCGAACTGCCGGCACGGCCCGCACCAGGCGGCCCAGAAGTCGACGAGGACGATGCCGTCGCCCTCGATGAGCTCGTCGAAGGCCTCGCCGGTCGCGGTCGCAGTCGCCATGCCGGGTCCAACCGCCCGGCCGGCGGTTCTCTTCCGGTCCTCAGGTCGTCGCGGCGGCCGGGTCGGTGCTCCCCTGCGCGTCCTGCGTGCCGCGCGGCAGGTGGCGCACCGATGGCAGGGCGGCGACCACGGCAGCGGCCGCCACGCCCACGACGGTCATCACCGCCAGCGTCTCGTGCAGCCCCACGGCGGCGCTGACCAGGCCGAGCACGATGTTGCCGACGGGGATCATGCCGGCGCTGGTGAGGTAGTCGTAGCTGGCGACCCGGGACAGGGCGTGCTGCGGGACGTGCTCCTGCAGCGAGGTCTCCCACAGCGTGAAGTAGCCGGTGACGCAGATGCCGGCCAGCAGCTCGAGGCCGGCGATGCCCCACGTGCCCAGGCCGCTGCCGATGAACGCCGCCTGGCACGAGGCGCCGAGGAGCATCAGGGACGAGACGCGCAGGGCGAACCGCGGTCGCCACCGCAGCAGCAGCAGGTCGCCGAGGACGCAGCCGGCACCGAACCCGGCGGTGATGATCGCCCAGGACCGTGCGCCGTCCAGCTCGTCGGCGACGAGCACCGGGCCGAGCACGAAGATCGCCGGCAGCACGACCACGTGGTACGAGATCGAGCCGGCCAGGAAGGCGAGCACCCACGACCGGTCGCGCACCTCGCGCCACCCCTCGCGCAGGCTGGTGAGGAAGTGCGTGGTGGTGGCCTCCGGGTCCTCCCCGGAGAGCGTGTCGGCGACGACGCGGGGCCGGAGCGGCACGAGGCAGGCCACGGACACGGCGAACGTTGCGGCGTCGAAGAGCAGGGCGCCGCCGGGACCGCCCGTGAAGGCGACCAGCAGACCGCCCAGCACCGGGCCGACGATCGACCCGGTGGAGTAGCTCAGGCCGCGCAGGGCGTTGGCCGGCTGGAGGTTGACCGGCGCGACCGTGCCGGGGAGCAGCCCGGTGAACGCGGGGGCGAAGAAGGCGTCCGCCGCGCCGTAGACCGCCGCCAGCACGGCCAGGTGAGCCACGCCGGCCACGTCGGTCACCAGCAGCAGGCCGGCCGTGAGCTGGCAGGTGAACCGCGACACGTCGGAGATGATCAGGATCCGCTTGCGGTCGACGCGGTCCGCCCAGACACCTGCCGGCAGCGCCAGCACGGCGAAGGGGAGGAACTGGGCGACCGAGACCAGCGCGACGTCGCCCACATCACCGCCGACCGCGAGCACCGCGAACGGCAGGACGACCATGGTGACCCGGTCACCGAGGATCGACAGGAACTGCCCGGCGAACAGCAGCCGGTACTGCGGCTCCTCGCGCAGCACCGCCGGGACCCGTGGCACAGCGCGACCCGTTCGACCAGCGCGACCGGCGCGACCGGCGCGACCGGCGCGACGTCGGGGCGGGGAGTCGGACATGGCGCGCTCAGGGTGGCACCGGCGCCCCGGTCGCGCCACCGATCTTGCCGGGGTCCCGTGGTCAAGCGCGCCGCGGCTCGGGCCGATGACCTGAGGATGCTCGAGGACACGGTGACCGGGCCACGGGGAGCCACCGGGGTGGCCGGCTGGCACCCGGCGTCGGTCGCGACCGCGCTGGTGACCACGGTCAAGAGCGTGCTGCGCGGCCACGACGACGTCGTGGAGCTGGTGGTCGCCGCGGTCCTCGCCGGCGGCCACGTGCTCGTCGAGGACCTCCCGGGCAGCGGCAAGACCACGCTGGCCAGGGCGGTCGCCCGCAGCCTCGGCGGGTCGTTCGCCCGCATCCAGGGCACCTCCGACCTGCTGCCGGCCGACGTCACCGGCTCGGCGGTCTGGAACCCGCAGCGGTTCGCGTTCGAGGTGGTCCCCGGGCCGATCTTCGCCAACGTCGTGCTGGTCGACGAGCTCAACCGGGCCTCCGCCCGGACCCAGTCCGGCCTGCTCGAGGCGATGGACGAGCTCGCGGTCACGGTTGACGGGCGCCGGTGCCCGCTGCCCGAGCCGTTCACGCTGATCGCCACCCAGAACCCCACGGACCAGCACGGCACCTACCAGCTGCCGGAGGGTCAGCTGGACCGGTTCGCGGTGGCCCTGTCCATGGGCCCGCTGGCCCCGGCGTACGAGCGGATGGTGGTCCGCGAGCAGCTGGTCGAGCCCACGGTCGACCACCTGCAGCCGGTCGCCGACGTGCCGACCCTGCTGGCAGCCCGGTCCCGGGCCCGCCGCACCCATGTCGCCGACGAGGTCCTCGACTACGCGCTGGCCGTCGTGCAGGGCACGCGGGGGGACCCACGGGTCGCCGCCGGGGCAAGCACCCGGGCCGGGCTGATGCTGGTGCGGGTCGCGCAGTCGCTCGCGGTGCTCGCCGCGAGGGACTACGTGATCCCCGACGACGTACGTCGTGCAGCAGGACCGTGCCTCGCGCACCGGATGTCGACGGCCGGTCGCGGCGTGGTGGGCGCCGACGTCGTGCGTGACGTGCTGGCCCGGGTCCCGGTGCCGGTCCGGCGCTGAACGCCGCCGATGACGCCGACGTCCGGCCGGGCGGTCCACCGGCCCACCGGCCGAGCCGCGGCGCTCGTGCTCGCCTGCATCGTCCTGGCCCAGCTCGCGTGGGTGACCGGGAACGCATGGTTCCTGGTGCTGCTCGGCGGCTGCGCCGGGCTCCTTGCGGCCGGCGTGACGACCCGGGCCCGGTTGGACGGGGTCGAGGTCGAGGTCACTCACCGCCGCCGCAGCGAGGTCGGTGAGGAGGTCCCGGTCCGGGTGCGCGTGGCCAACCGCTCGGCCCGGCCGAGCAGCGAGCTGGTCCTGCTCGTGCAGACCCACGGGCTGGCCGACCTCGCGGTCTCCGTGGGGGCCCTCGAGCCGGGGGCGTCCGCCGACGTCACGGTGTCCCGCCTCGCCGCGGCGCGCCGGACCTCGGACCTCTCGCTCGTGCACCTGGAGTCCCGGCCCGGCCTCGGGCTGCTCGTGGCGCGGCGGCGCGTGCTCGCCCCCGACGACGTCGTCGTCCACCCCACGCTGCACGTCGTACGTCCGCCGCGACCCGCCCCGGCCGGTGCCGCGATGACCGACCCGGCCGCGACCGGCGCGGTCGTCGCCCGGCCCGGACCCGAGGTGCTCGGGGTCCGCCAGTGGCGCTCGAGCGACGACCGTGGCCGGGTGCACTGGCGGACGACCGCCCGCACCGGGCGACTGACCGTCCTCGAGCGCGGCGAGGTGGTGCAGCCGGCGGTGCACCTGGTCCTCCTGGGGCCGGACCCGGCGCCGAGCTTCGAGGCGGTGCTGACCGCCGCCGCTTCGATCGCGGACGCCGCGCTGCGCGCCGGCAGCCGGGTCATGGTCGTCGCCTGGCACGTCGACGGCCCGGTGCTCGCGTCGGCGACGAGACCGGCCGAGCTGCTGGACTGGTGGGCCACCGTGCACGACACGGTGCTGCCCGACCCGGCGGTCTTCGGCTCGACGGTGCTGCGCGGCTTCGGTCCGGGCGAGCTGCACGTGGCGATCCCCCTGGAGACCCCGGCGGGCTGGTCCGCCGAGGCGGCGCGGCACTGCCCGGGGCTGGCCCTGCGGGTCCTGGAGACGGCGGGATGACAGACCCCCGCCAGACGACGTCCGGCGAGACCCTGGCCATCGCGATCGCCGCCGGGACGACGGTGACCGCGGCTCTTGTCGCCCTCACCGCGCGGGGCCTGCTCGCCGGACCGGTCGCCGCCCTGCTGCTCCTGCTGGTGCCGGCGGCCGCCGCCGCTCCGGTGATCTGGCCGTGGGGCGTCCCCGCGCGCCGCCGGATGCGGATCGCGCAGCCGGTCGTGGTGGGCTGCTTCGTGCTGGCCGGTGTGAAGCTCCTGGATGCGAGTCGGGCCGGGGGCGGTGACCCGGCCGTGCTGGTCGACGGCATCGGGCGCGTCCTCGCGCCCCTGGTCGGCGTGGTGCTGCTGGCGCAGCTGGCAGCGGCCGTCACCTTCAGGCACCTCGGTGTCGTCATGGTGGCCAGCGGGGTGGCGTTCTTCATGGCCGTCGGCACCTCACCGGAGAAGCAGTCGCCGGACGTGACCTCGGTTCTCGGCCTGGCGCTGCTCGTCGGCTGGTCGGCCGCCGTGGTGACCCTCTGGCTGCTGCACCGGGCCCGGGAGGCGCTGCGGGTGCCGCACCGGATCGGCGGCGGCCGACGGGTGCGGCCCGGCCAGCCCGCGCTGCTGGTCGCCGGGTCGGTGCTGGTGGCGCTGCTGGGCCTGCTGCTCCCGCGGCCCGAGGGGGTCCGCCCGCCGACGTCCGGGACGAGCGCCGCCTCCGACGGGTCGACCGGCATCTCCACGGATGCTGGTGCGGTGGCGCCCCGGTCACCGCAGAGCTACCTCGAGCCCGGCATGGATCTCGACGCGCGGGGCTCGCTGCCGACCACCGGCCTGGTGGAGGTCCCGGCGGGCAGCCCGCAGCTGTGGCGGGCCGCTTCGCTGTGGACGTACGACGGACGGCGGTGGGGCCCGGCCCCGTGGCCGGTCGAGCCCGTCCAGCTGCGCGCGGACGCGGGGGGCGACTACGACCTCGACGTGCTGGGCGGACGGTCCGGCCGGGCGCACGCCGAGCGGTCGGACCCGGTCCGGCCGTTGGTCGAGGGCCTGCCGCTGCTCGCACCCGGCCGGCCGGTGGCGGTCCGCACCGGAGCCATGGTCTCGCTGTGGCCGGGCGCCATCTTCCGCGGCACCGCACCGGGCGTCGCCAGCGGCCGGGCAGCGCCGTACGTGATGACCAGCACGGCCGCGCTCCAGGAGCCGGTCAGCCCGCTCGACCTCGCCCTGCCGCCGACGGTGACCGAGCGGACCCGCGCGCTGGGGGTGCGGCTGACCCGTGGCCGGCCGACGGTGCTCGACAAGGTCGCCGCAATCGAGCGCTACCTGCGCGCTACGGCCCGCTACGACCTGGACTCCCCGGTGCCGGACGAGGGCGAGGACGCGGTCGACGACTTCCTGTTCGAGTCGCACGAGGGGTTCTGCGAGCACTTCGCGTCGGCGGAGGCGGTGCTGCTCCGGTCGGTCGGCGTGCCGGCCCGGGTGGTCACCGGGTTCGCCGGGGGCACCCCCCGGGCCGACGTGCGGGTGATGACCGGTGCCGACGCGCACGCCTGGGTGCAGGTGCACGTGGGCGACTCCCAGTGGGTCTGGACCGACCCCACGGCCGGCGCGACGCCGGCCGAGGACGAGCCGCGCGTGCCCGCACGGCTGTGGGCTCTCGTCCGGGCGCATGCATCGCTGGTCGTCGGGCTGCTGGTGACGGCGGTGCCGGGCGCCCTCGCGACCGTGCTCCTGGTGCGCCGGGCCCGACGCCGCAGCGCCGGGGCCCGGGCCGCGGCAGCGCCGCTCGACGTCAAGGTGAGAGCGGCCATGGCGGAGCTCGAGCGCGTGCTGTCGGGCACGTCGCTGGTGCGGGCACCCGCCGAGTCGCTGGAGGAAATGCGCCGGCGGCTGGTCGCCGGCTGGCCTACCGCCGACCCGCCGGACCCGGTGCGGGTCGCCAACGCCTTCGACGTCGTGCACCGGGTCCTCTACGACACCGCCCCGGTCGGGTCCGAGGACGCGCTCGCGGCCGTCGCCGTCCTCGCCGACCTGGCCGCCCGGCTGCTGGGCTGGCGTGAAAGCCTCGGAGCCCAGCATGCGTGGGCGAGAGGCTGGCGATGGACGAGGTCACCGAGGGCGCGACGTTCCGCGACGTCGACTGGTACGCCGAGGACCTCGGCGGCCGGTCATTCGTCTCGTGCGTCTTCGACGACGCCGACCTGACCGAGGCCACGTCGCGCGGCGCCCGCTTCGAGGACTGCGAGTTCCGCGGCAGCCGGCTCAACTCCTCCGTGCACGACGGCACGTCGTTCGTCGGTTGTCGCTTCCACCGCACCTGCTTCTTCGACGTGACCCTGCGCGGCTGCAAGCTGATGGGCTCGAGCTTCGTCGACTGCAGGCTGCGACCGATGACGGTCGAGGGCGGCAACTGGTCCTACGTCCAGCTCCGCGGTGCCGACCTGTCCGGCCTCGACCTTTCCGGCCTGCGGCTCGTCGAGGCCGACCTCGCCGAGGCGGACCTGAGGCAGACCGTCCTGCGCGGGGCGGACCTGACCCGGGCCACCGTGCGCGCGGTGCGCCTGGGCGACGGCGACCTCGCCGGGGCGACCCTCGAGGGTGTCGACCTGTCCGGCCTCGAGTGGCACGGCACCCGGCTGGACCCGACGCAGGCCCTGCTGGTCGCCGAGGCGGCCGGCGTGGTCGTGGTCTGACCCGGCTCGGTGGCCCGTCGCTCAGTCGTCCTCGTCCTGCTCGAGGACGGCGAGGACGTTGCCCGCCGGGTCGGTGAACCAGGCGATGGCCGGCCCGAGGTCACCTCGGGCGACCCCCTTCTCGTCCTGGCCGAACCCGTCGTAGCGCTGCATCGGGACGCCGGCCGCGGTGAGCTGGTCGACCGCCTTGTCCACGTCGTCCACCGGGAAGCTCAGGACGGTGAAGGTGGCCGGGGTGTGGTCGGGCTTCGGGTAGACCATCACGTTGCCCCCGCCGCCCAGCTGCAGGTTGAGCAGGCCGCCGGGCATGGGGAGGTCCTCGACCGTCAGGCCGAGTGTCTCGGAGTAGAAGGTGCGCGCCGCGTCGATGTCGTCGACGGCGAAGCTGGCGAAGGCCGGTGAGGTGCCGAACATGCGGGTGCTCCCGTCCGCTAGGTGGTCTGGCTGTCCCCATGGTGACCCGGCGCGAGCACCGGAGTCATCGGTGACGACGTCAGCCGCTGACCTCGTCCAGGTGCCGCAGGAGCTCGTACGCCGCATCGGCCACGTCGCGGTGCCGCCACTCGAGCGCGCGGTACACGCAGGCGATCAATCCGGACCGGTGCACCCGCCGGAGGTCCCCGTAGACGAACGCGTGCCGTGCCTTGGTCCCGTCGTTGGCCCCCTCGGTGAGCCCGAGGTGCCAGGCGGCGTAGTCGTCCCAGGAGTGGTTCTCGAGGTAGCCGTTCTGCACATCGGCCCCGGGCTGGACCTCGCCCCAGTCGCTGTCGAGGACGTACTGCCGCTTGTCGACCAGCTCGCGGCAGCGAGTCACCGCCGCCCGGTTCACGTCGTACGACGCCATGCCGGTGCTCTGCCCGGGTCCTGGGCCGGCCATGCCTCTATCCGCAGGCGGAGCAGGGCCATCGAGCGTCCGGCAGCAGCGGCTCGAAGAACAGCCGCGCCTCGTGCGGCGGGCTCCCCGGCCGGGGCGATCGCACGTCGACGACGTACGCCAGGATCCGTGACGCCACCGTCGAGTCGCGCAGCACCCGTGCGCCCCGCAGGGTCTCGACGATCCGGGCAGCACGCTGCGTGGGCATCACCGAGCACGGCCAGTCCGCCGGCAGCCGGCGGTCGCCGGGGCTGGTGCGTCCGAAGAGGCTCTCGTCCGGGACGGCGGGGGCCTCAGCGACGTTCGTGGTGGCATCCCTCAGCCCGTAGCAGACGGCGAACCTCGACGGCACGTACGCCGTCAGGCGCTCCCTACGCCAGGCGTCGGGCGGCAGCCACGAGCCCGGGTTGGTGACCCGCTCGCAGCTGCGGGAGTCGCAGGAGGTGGACGGCCGGTCGACGGCTCGCAGCCGGCCACCGACGCGCACCAGCGGACGCCGTGGACCGGTCGCGGGCCGGTCCGGCGCAGGTGCCAGGCCGGCCCCCGAGCCCGCGACGTAGGAGCGCAGCCGTTCGACGCCGGAGAGGGTGAGCTGCTGCTCGAGCAGGCCGGTCGAGACCGGGTCGGCCCCGGTGCGGAGGTCGGAGTAGCGCAGGCTGATCAGACGGCCGTCGGCGTAGACCCAGACCCGGGCCTGCGTGGTCCAGACCTCGACGACCAGCTCGCCGCCGGCCGGGCTGCTCGGCGTCGCACCGGCGGGAGGCAGGCCGATGAAGCCGACGCCGGTCGAGGGTGCGAAGTCTCCCGGGAGCGCCGCTGTCCGCGTCGGCGTCGGTGGCGGTGTCGGTGTCGGTGATCGCGTCGGGGCGGCCGCGTCCGGCTCCGCCGGCTGTCCCAGCCGGGGCAGGACGACCACGGCGGCCAGGGCCAGCGCGATCACACCGAGCCCGGCCTGGACGCGGCCGGGCACCAGCGGCTCGCGCTCGTCGCGGCCACCGATCTCGTCCCGGCTCACCCGCACCTCCAGGTGGGACCACCTCAGGTTAGGTCAGGCTCCTTCCGGCTGGTGCGCTGCCAGGGCGAAGAACTCGGCGCGGGCTCGGACAGACCGAGGATCCGGTCTCCCGGCAGGTAGCCGACGTGGGCGACGCCGACGAAGGGCAACAGGTGCTGCTCGCAGACCGAGTGCACCGGGATGCCGCGGGCCAGCACGAGCTCGTCGTAGCCCTCGTCGTTGGGGAACGTCGTCAGGTCGAAGGGCCGGGGCTCGAACAGCCCCGCGTACGCGCTCGCCATCCGGGCCGGCGTGCCCGCGACTCCCTCCGCGTCCAGGCGGAGGCCGAGGGCGGTGAGGACGCGGCTGCGGCGACCTGTGCGCCCAATAGATCCACCGGCCCGGTGTCGTGCACCATGCGCAGCGCCCGGGGTCCACTCTCTGGGTGGGCGCCCCGACCCTCCGCCAGTGCGGTCATGCCGACGGCTGGTGACGGTCGCCGGACCGGACGGCCGGGTACGCAGCGGCCAGCCGGGCCAGGGCGAGGGCGGAGACCATGAGCCCGAAGTCGCGCAGGGCGACGTCGTAGAAGCCTGGGATGAGCAGCAGGTTGCCGATGATCCCGGCCAGCCAGGCAGCCACGACGTAGCCGCCGAGACGTGGGCGCACGGCGACGAGCACGCCGGCAGCGACCTCGACGACGCCGACGGCGAGCATCGCCTGGTGCGCGCTGCCCGGCACGAGGTCGTCGATCGATGGCGCCAGGTAGCCCGACCAGTCGGTGAGGAGGTCGGCGAACTTGTCCAGCCCGAAGGCGATCGGGGCGACGGTGAAGACGGTCCGGAGCAGCAGGAACGCCTGGCGCGCGGGGTCGTGGCGGACGTCGTCGAGGCTGCGGCGGGACGTCATGTGGAGCGTGGTCATGTGCGTTGCCTCCTTGTGTAACGGACAGTACGATGGACGCTAGACCGTCGGGTTACTTTCGTCAACCAATTCGTCCCTTAGAAGGGGCTCAGGTGACCGAGGAAGACTTCGCCACGCGAGTGGCCGGCGTGGCCGCGCTGGCGGAGCCGGTGCGCCGTGACCTGTACCTGTTCGTCGCCGCCCAGCCGGAGCCGGTCGGCCGGGACCAGGCGGCCGCCGGTGTCGGCGTTGCCCGGCACACGGCGAAGTTCCACCTCGAGAAGCTGGTCGAGGAGGGCCTGCTGGTCACCGAGTTCCGCCGGCTGACCGGGCGGCAGGGGCCGGGTGCGGGACGACCGGCCAAGCTGTACCGGCGGGCCCCCGGTGAGCTCGCCGTGTCGCTGCCGGAGCGCCGCTACGACCTGGCCGGACAGCTCATGGCAGCGGCGATCGACGAGTCGTCCCGTGGGGAGACGCCGGTCCGCGAGGCGCTCCACCGTGGCGCTGCGACGTTCGGTGCGTCGCTCGGTGAGCAGACGCGCGCCGGGCTGCCAGCGCGGAGGTCGGTCGACGCGTCGATCGGGGGGCTGTGCACGACGTTGGCCCGCTGCGGGTACGAGCCCCGGGCGGACGCCGGTGTCGTCACGCTCCGCAACTGCCCGTTCGACGCGCTTGCTCGCGAGCACACCGACCTGGTGTGCGGGATGAACCTCGCGCTCGTCACGGCGGCCGCGGACCGTCTGGACGAGCGGCTCGCGCCACGACTCGACCCCGACCCGGAGCGGTGCTGCGTCGTGGTCGCCGTCCGTTAGACAAGGCCGCGAACTCCCAACGCCCCTTAGCGCGGCGCCCGACCCTCGAGGCAGCGGCGAGATCACGTGAGGTGGCGCGGACGTGGCGGGCTCGCTGGAGCGGGTGACGAGAATCGAACTCGCACTGTCAGCTTGGGAAGCTGATGTTCTGCCATTGAACTACACCCGCGCAGGGCGGCGAGCGCCCCGACCGGCAGCATCGTAGCGTTCCTCGCCGACGGTGCCGAGGTGGCGTGCGCCCGCCGGTAGGGTCGGCGCGTGCTGCTCTCGGACAGGGACATCCGCGCGGCCATCGCCGCCGGCCGGGTCACGCTCGAGCCGTACGACGCGACGATGGTCCAGCCGTCCAGCGTCGACGTGCGGATCGACCGCTACTTCCGGGTCTTCGAGAACCATCGCTACCCGCACATCGACCCCTCGGTCGAGCAGGCCGAGCTGACCCGGCTGGTCGAGCCCGAGGGCGACGAGCCGTTCATCCTGCACCCGGGCGAGTTCGTCCTCGGCTCCACCTACGAGGTCGTGTCCCTGCCCGACGACGTGTCAGCCCGTCTCGAGGGCAAGAGCTCGCTCGGAAGGCTCGGGCTGCTGACCCACTCGACGGCCGGCTTCATCGACGCCGGGTTCTCCGGCCACGTGACGCTCGAGCTGTCCAACGTGGCCACCCTGCCGATCAAGCTGTGGCCGGGCATGAAGATCGGCCAGCTGTGCTTCTTCCGCCTGACCAGTCCGGCCGAGGCGCCGTACGGCTCCGGGGCGCAGGGCTCGCGCTACCAGGGGCAGCGCGGACCCACGCCCTCGCGCTCGTTCCAGAGCTTCCACCGCACCGCGACCTGACCGCCGGCCCGCCCAGCCCGCCACGCCCCAGCCCCCCAGCCAAGATCGTTTGCGACGTAGGCCCGGGTGACGCGCCGATGCGCCGGCGTGTCTCTGGGCGCAACGTCGCAGACGATCTCGGGTCACGGCTGGGTGGCCGGGCAGGTGTCGGTCAGGTGCTCGACACGGCGTCCAGCACGTCGAGCCGGGCCGCCCGTCTGGCCGGCAGCAGCGCCGCGACCACCCCGCTGGCCCCGGCGATCGCCACGATCAGCGCCAGCTGCCCGACCGGCACCACCGTCTCGGCGGTCTCGATGCCCGAGGCCTTGATCGCGTAGACCAGGGCCCGGCCGATGCCCAGCCCGATGACCAGCCCGAGCACCGTGCCGTAGACCGCGATCAGCGCGGCCTCCCAGCGGACCATGCCTCGCAGGTGCGCCCGCGACATCCCGACCGCCCGGAGCAGCCCCAGCTCGCGGGTCCGCTCGACGACCGAGAGCGCGATCGTGTTGCCGATGCCGACCAGCGCGATGACGATCGCCAGGGCGAGCAACGCATAGACGACCCCCAGCATCGCGTTGAACTCGTCGACCACCGACTGCCGGACCTCGTCGCGGTCCTGGACCTCGACCGAGGCGTACGCCGCGGTGACCCCCTCGACCGCGGACCTCAGGTCGGGGGCACCCACCCCGTCGGCCCCGGTCAGGTAGACCCGGGTGTCCAGCTGGTCGGGCTGGGCCGCCGAGAAGGCCGACCGGTCGACCCACACCGGGCCGGTCCAGTCGGGGTGGTCGAACAGCGCGCGCACCGTGAAGCTCTGCGTCGCCCCGCTCGGGAAGACGACGGGCAGCTCGTCCCCGATCGCCAGGTCGTGGCCCTCGGCCCAGCGCGAGCCGAGCGCGATGCCGTCCCGGCCCAGCCCGTCCAGCGAACCCGACGAGACGCCGATGTCGAAGGCGCGGTCGACGGTGGCGGCAGGCCAGCCGCTGAGCTGGGTCACCGAGTCCCCGACCTCGGCCTCGGTCATCTGGGTCGGCACGGCGGCCGCCACCTCGGGCAGCCGGCCGAGGTCGTCGGCCATCCGCGGGCTGGCGCCGCCGTAGGTCCAGGCGCCGGTGTCGGCGACCAGGTCGCCGCGGAACTCCTTGTCGAAGGAGTGGCTGACCGACCACTTGCCGGACGCGGCGAAGACCGTGATGCCGCCGACCAGGGCGACCCCGATCATCAGCGCCGACGCGGTGGCCGCGGTGCGCCGCGGGTTGCGCAGCGCGTTCTCCCGGGCCAGCCGGCCGCGCATCCCCGCGATCCGGGGGAGCGGGGCGGAGAGGACCCGCACGACCGGCCGGGCGAGCACCGGGCTCAGGACCACGGTGCCGACGAAGCCGGCCAACGTCCCGACCAGCACCAGCGGCAGCTCGCCGCCGACGAAGCCCGCGACGAGCGCGACGGCGCTGACCCCGGCGAGCAGGATTCCCAGGCCGACCCGCACCTTCGAGGGTCGGGTCTGCTCCACGGCGACCGACCGCATGACGGCGACCGGTGCCACCTTGGCCGCCCGCCGGGCCGGCAGCAGCGCCGACAGCAGCGTCACACCGACACCGAGCGCGAACGCGATGCCGAGCGAGGACGCCTTGATCACCAGCGGGCCCTCCGGAAGGGTCACGCCGGCGCTGCGCCACAGCGCCTGGATGCCCGACGCCACGCCGACGCCGGCCAGCAGGCCCAGACCGGAGGCCAGACCGCCGATGACCAGCGCCTCGACGGCGACGCTGCGCCGCACCTGCTTGGAGCTCGCCCCGATGGCGCGCAGCAGCGCCAGCTCGCGGGTGCGCTGGGCCACCAGGATCACGAAGGTGTTGTTGATGATGAACGCCCCGACGAGCAGGGCCACGCCGGCGAAGACCTTCATGAAGATGGCGAAGAAGTCGGCGTCCTCGTTGCTGCGGCTCGCGTTCTCGGCGTCCAGCGCCGAGCCGGTGAGGACGTCCAGTCCGCCTGAGCCGTCCGTGCCGACGCCGAGCCTGTCCCGGATCGCCGAGGTGACCTCGGCCTGGCTCACGCCGGGAGCCGCCTGCACGGCGACGCTGTCGACTCGGCCGTCGCGGCCGAGCAGCCGCTGGGCGGTGTCGAGGGTGAAGAGCACGGTCCGGTTTCCGGCGCGGTTGTCCGCCGAGCCGAAGCGCGCGACACCGACGACGGTCACGTCGCTCGGCCCCGCGGCGGTGAGCACGGTCGTCGGGTCGCCCGGGGCGAGACCCGCCTCGTCGGCCAGGCTCTTGTCGACGACCACCTCGTCGTCGGCACGCGGGCCACGGCCGGTCGTGAGCACGAACGGGTTCAGCTCGGCCGCGTCGGTCCAGGCCATGCCGGCCGGCGCAGCGCCCATGCTGATGTCGTCGATGGCCTCGCCGTCGGCGGCGACGACCTGCGCGTAGCCCTCGACCCGCGGCGCGACCCGCTCGACGCCGTCGACGGCTGCGACCTGGTTCGCCACGGTCTCGGGCACCGGCTGGTGCAGCGTCCCCGCGAAGCTGTCGATGGTGGACGGGCCGCGGACCAGGGCGTCGGTGCCCTGCTCGGCGTCGGTGTAGACCCCGGACAGCGTCGCCCGCATCGTGTCGGTGAAGACCATGGAGCCGGCCATGAAGGCCACGCCCAGCAGGATGGCGATGATGGTGGAGGCCAGCCGTCGCTTGTGCGTGGCGAGGCCACGCAGGGTGAGCGCGAGCACCGGTCAGCCCTCCAGGTTCTTCATGCGGTCGAGGACACGCTCCGCCGTGGGGGCGGTCATGTCGCTGACGACCTCGCCGTCGGCGAGGAAGACGACGCGGTCCGCGTGACCGGCGGCGACCGGGTCATGGGTGACCATCACGATGGTCTGCTGCGTCTCGTCGACCGAGCGGCGCAGGAAGGACAGCACCTCGGCGCCGGAGCGGGAGTCCAGGTTGCCGGTCGGCTCGTCGGCGAAGACCACCTCGGGTCGGCCGGCCAGCGCGCGCGCCACGGCCACCCGCTGCTGCTGGCCGCGGGAGAGCTCGGCGGGCCGGTGCGATAGCCGGTCCCGCAGGCCGACCACGTCGATGATGCGGTCCAGCCACTCCTGGTCCGGGCGGCGGCCGGCGAGCCGCATCGGCAGCTCGATGTTCTCGGCGGCGCTCAGCGTCGGGACCAGGTTGAACTGCTGGAAGACGAACCCGATCCGGTCCCGGCGCAGGCGGGTCAGGGCCTTGTCGTTCAGGGCCGTCACATCGGTGTCGCCGATCAAGACCTGCCCGCCGGTCACCGTGTCGAGCCCGGCCGCGACGTGCATCAGCGTCGACTTGCCGGAGCCCGACGGGCCCATGACGGCGGTGAACTCGCCGGCCGCGAAGTCGACCGAGACCGAGCGCAGGGCGTGGACGGCCGAGTCGCCGGCGCCGTACGTCTTGACGACGTCGATGGTGCGGACGGCGGGATGCGCCTGGCCACTCGGGCTCGGGCGCGGCTCGGGGCGGACGGTGGTGGCGGGGATCGTGGTCATCGGACGGCTCCTGCACGGCGGTCGAAGCCGACGGGCTTGCCGGCCGCCACCACCCTCGCCGCGCCCGCCCCGGGCGCACGACCCTGCTGGCCGGAGGCTTCAGGTGGTGCCAGCACCACCCCGGGCGCCTCGAGCGGGATAGTGACGACGTGGCGCAGCCCGTGCAGTCGGTGCAGGACGCGGTGGACAGGGCGGCGGAGGACGCCGGGTTCTCCGGCGTGGTCCGGGTGGACCGCTCGGGCCGCACCGAGCTCTGCACGGCGTACGGGCTCGCCGACCGGGCCCACGAGGTCCCCAACACCGTCGACACCCTGTTCGCCACGGCGAGCGGGGCCAAGACCCTGACCGCGCTGGTGGTGATGGCTCTGGTCGAGCGGGGGAGCCTAGCGCTCGGGACCACCGCCCGTTCGCTGCTGCGCGACGACCTGCCGCTGGTCGCCGACGACGTGACCGTCCGGCACCTGCTGTCGCACCGGTCCGGGATCGGCGACTACCTCGACGAGGCCGCTGTCGATGTCCGCGACCACGTGCTGCGGGTGCCGGTGCACCAGCTCGCGACGACCGAGGACTACCTCCCGGTCCTGGCCGGGCACCGCACGGTGTCCCCGGCCGGCGAGCGGTTCGCCTACAACAACGCCGGCTACGTCCTGCTCGCCGTGCTGGCCGAACGCGCGGCCGACGAGGACTACCACGCCTTGGTGCGCACTCTCGTCTGCGAGCCGGCGGGCATGGTCGACACCGCGTTCCTGCGCTCCGACGAGCTCCCCGGACGCGCTGCCGTCGGCTACCTCTCGGTGGAGGGCCTGAGGACGAACGTGCTCCACCTCCCGGTGCGCGGCAGCGGCGACGGTGGCGTCTACTCGACCGCTGCCGATGTCAGCGCCTTCTGGGAGGCGCTGCTCGCGGGCCGGGTCGTCTCGCCGGCGTCGCTGGCCGAGATGGTCCGACCGCACAGCGACTGGCCGGAGGAGTCCCGCCGCTACGGCCTCGGGCTCCACCTGCAGCCGACGGGGGACGGGATCTTCCTCGAGGGGTACGACGCGGGCGTCTCGTTCGCGAGCCTGCACTGGCCGTCGTCCGCGACCACCTGCACGGTCATCTCGAACTGGTCAGACGGCGCCTGGCCCGTCGTCCGGGTGCTCAGCGACCGCTTCGCCACCTGAGCCGCCCACCGGCACCACGGTGATGTTGCGCTGCACCGACTGCAGTAGCAGCTGGGAGACGTCGACGACCTGCACGTCCTCGCGGGCGCTGCCGTCCTGCTTCTTGGCGGTCACCGCGTCACCGAGCATGACGAGGCAGAAGGGGCAGGCCGTCGAGACCACGTCGGGGTCGAGGGCCAGCGCCTCGTCGACCCGCTCGACGTTGACCCGCTTGCCGATCTTCTCCTCCATCCACATCCGCGCGCCGCCGGCGCCGCAGCAGAAGCCGCGCTCCTTGCAGCGGTGCATCTCCTGGGTCCGCAGGGATGGCACGTTGGCCAGGATCTCGCGCGGCGGCGCGTAGACCTTGTTGTGCCGGCCCAGGTAGCACGGGTCGTGGTAGGTCACCAGCTGGTCGATCGGCGTCACCGGGGTGAGCCGGCCCTCCTCGACCAGGTGGTTGAGCAGCTGGGTGTGGTGGACGACCTCGTAGTCGCCGCCGAGCTGCGGGTACTCGCGGGACAGCGAGTTGAAGCAGTGCGGGCAGCTGGCGACGATGACGGTGCGCTGTGCACCGGCCTCGTTGAGCACCTCGACGTTCTGCTGGGCCAGCATCTGGAAGACGAACTCGTTGCCCAGGCGGCGCGCCGGGTCGCCCGAGCAGGCCTCGTTCTCGCCCAGGACGGCGAACCTCACGCCGGCGATGTGCAGCAGCTCGGCGAAGGCGCGGGTGGTCTTCTTGGCCCGGTCCTCCAGCGCACCGGCGCAGCCGACCCAGTAGAGGTAGTCGACCTCGGCGAGGTCCTCGACGTCCTCGCCGAAGACCGGCACGTCGAAGGGCAGCCCCCGCGTCCAGTCGAGGCGGGCCTTGGCGCCCATGCCCCATGGGTTGCCCTTGTTCTCGAGATTCTTCAGCATCGTCCCGGCCTCGCTCGGGAACGACGACTCGACGAGCACCTGGAACCGGCGCATGTCGAGGATATGGTCGACGTGCTCGATGTCGACCGGGCACTGCTCGACGCACGCCCCACAGGTGGTGCACGACCACAGGACGTCAGGGTCGATGACGCCGCCCTCCTCGGCGGTGCCGACCAGCGGCCGGTCCACCTGCGGCTGGCCGGACCCCGCCACCCGGCCGAAGCCGGACTCGGGGACGCCGTGGTGCGAGGCGCCGGGCTTCGCCGCCTCCGGCCCCGCCTCGTCGATTCCTGTCACGGCGGCTCCGTCGGCGCCGTGCCCGTTCGTCGAGAGGATGGCCGGGCCCTTGGCGAAGAGGTGGTCCCGCAGGTCCATGATCACCAGCTTCGGCGACAGCGGCTTGCCGGTGTTCCAGGCCGGGCACTGAGACTGGCAGCGGCCGCACTCGGTGCAGGTAGCGAAGTCGAGCATGCCCTTCCAGGTGAAGTCCTCGACCTTCCCGCGGCCGAAGGCGGTGTCCTCGTCGAGCTCGTCGATGTTGTCGAAGTCGATCGGCTTGCCGTCGACCATCATCGGCAGCAGGGGGCCGAGCGCCTTCGGCTCGCGCTTGGTCAGCACGTTGAGCGGCGCGATGAAGATGTGCAGGTGCTTGGAGTAGACGACCAGCACGAGGAAGCCGAGCACCACACCTATCTGCAGCAGGATGCCGACCGTCTCGAGCACCTCGTTGGCGTCCTCGCCCAGCGGCTCGAGGACCTCGGCGGTCGCCTTGGACGCGAAGGCCCACCAGCCGTCCTCCTGGAACGGGAAGACGCCGGTGTTGATCTGCGCGCCGCGGTAGAGCAGCAGCGTCCAGATGACGTTGAAGATCATGAAGAGCACGAGCCATGCGGCACCGGTGTGCGACCCGTAGAACCGGGAGTCGCGCTGCTTGCGCGCGGGTGCCTGCCGCAGCCGGATCACCGCGAAGGTCGCCAGCGACACCAGCACCGCGACGGCGAAGAAGTCCTCGAGGAAGCCCAGCAGCGCCCAGTGCCCGACGACCGGGATCGCGAAGTCGCGGTCGAACAGCGCGCCGTACGCCTCGAGGATCGTCGCGGCCAGCACGATGAACGCCCAGAACGTGAAGAAGTGCGCCAGCCCGGGCACCGACCACTGCAGCAGCTTGCGCTGGCCGAACACCTCGCGCAGCTGGTCCTTGGCGCGCTGCCCGATGCCGTCCAGGCGTCCCGGTGCGGGCTGCCCGGACGAGACCAGCCGGTAGAGGTAGTGCACCCGCCGGCCGGCGATCGCCAGCGCCGCGAGGGTCATGGCCAGGCCGAGCACGAGCCGTACCAAGGAGTCCTCCCGATCCGTCCCCCGACGCTGGCGTCAGCGTAGGGCTCGCCCGATGCTACTCATCGGTAACAACAGCCTGCCCGTGCAGGGTTAGCCGGAACCCCTGCGGGGCACCGTCGGTCAGCGTGCCGTCGAACGGTCGGCGGCAGAGCACGCCCGGAGGTCATGATGACGGCTCGGCTTCGTTTCCTGGTGGCCTCTCTGGCCGTGACCGCGCTGCTGGTGGGGATCGGTGTCGCACCGGCCGGGCCGGCCCAGGCGGCCGTGGACCGGCCGACCAAGATGGCATCCCTGGGCGACTCGATCACCCGCGGGTTCAACGCGTGCGGGTTCTACTTCGACTGCACCGCCCGCTCGTGGTCCACGGGCAGCTACTCCAGCGTCAACAGCCACTACCGGCGGCTGGCCGCGGTGCGGTCGCTGGCGGCGTACAACGACGCCAAGACCGGCGCGAAGATCGGCGCGCTGCCCGGCCAGGCGAGCACCGCCGTGTCGCAGGGCGTGAAGTACGCCACGGTGCTCCTCGGCGCCAACGACGCGTGTACGTCGTCGGCGAGCACCATGACCAGCGTGGACACCTTCCGGGCCAGCGCCCGGACCGGTCTGCAGACCCTGGCCAACGGCGGGGTCCGGACGATCTTCGTCTCGTCGATCCCGAACATCTACCAGCTCTGGCAGGTGGGCAAGTCCAGCTCGTCGGCCCGCCTCGCCTGGGCGGTCTACGGCATCTGCCAGTCGATGCTCAGGAACCCCACGTCGACGCAGCAGGCCGACGTCGACCGCCGGGCGTTCGTGCGCCAGCGGGTGGTCGACTACAACACCGTGCTGGCGCAGGAGTGCGCCGCGCTCGCCGGCTGCGTCTTCGACGGCAACGCCGTCTTCGGCTACCAGTTCAGCCTCGGTCAGCTCAGCACCTGGGACTACTTCCACCCCAACACCTCGGGCCAGGCGGTGCTCGCCTCGGTGACCTGGTCGAAGGTGTCGGCGGCCACCGGCTGGTAGCGGCTCTCCGAGCGCCTTGTGGACGGAGGCCGGCGTCCCGTCCCCGGGACGCCGGCCCCTCCCCTCCTGCGTGCGTCGCTCGGGCAACGGGCGCCGGGTCAGCTCCGGACCGCGACCGCCTCGAGGTAGGTCGCCGGCACCGCGATGGCGTCGGCGTCGCCGAGCCGGTCGTACGTCGTGGCCAGCGCGACGATGTCGGCCTCCAGGGCCTGCGCTGCGGCCTCGTCGAGAGCGGCGAAGGCTTTGTAGGTCGGGCCGTACCAGGTACGGAACGTGTCGACGAGCGCCTGCGCCGAGGTGAAGCGCCAGGTGAACGTGCGCTCGGTGACCGAGAGCGACGAGATGCCCGAGCCGAAGATCTCCTGCAGGTGGGACTCGGTGCCCCACAGGATCGGCGACTGCACGCCCGCGGGCGGCGGCACGTGCTTGCCGACGGTCTTGAGCAGCTGGCCGATGAATCCCTCGGGGGTCCAGCTCGCGACGGCGATCCTGCCGCCCGGCCGGGTCACCCGGACCAGCTCCGCGGCGGCCTGCCGGTGGTCCGGCGCGAACATCGATCCGAAGATGGTCGTGACCGCGTCGAACTGGCCCTCCGCGTAGGGCAGCGCCTCGGCGTCGCCCTCGACGAACCGGATGTCGTAGCCCTCGGCGGCCGCTCTGAGTCGTCCGCGCTCGAGCAGCTCAGGCACGTAGTCGACGCCCTCGACAGCGCAGCCGAGGCGCGCTGCGGCGATCGCGGCGTTGCCGCTCCCCGTGGCGACGTCGAGCACGCGCATGCCGGCGTGCAGGTCGGCGGAGTCTACGAGCTGCTCGGCGGTGGGCTGGATGATCGCGGCGATCACGTGGAAGTCCCCGCTGGCCCACATCTGCTGCTGCTTGGCCTTGACGGCCGCCAGGTCGGGAGTGTGAGTCGTGATGGTCATGGTGGTTGAGCCTTTCCGTTGTGCGTGATGGATGTGGGTGATGCGTGATGCGGTGGCTGGGGCCGGTGGCCTCGACCGCCGGCGGGTCAGGACCGGCCGGCCGCCTTCCAGAAGACGTAGTCGGCGGTGTAGGGCACGTAGCGCGTCTCGGGGACGGAGGCGGCGGCGGCGGTGCACTCGGACGCGGCAGGCGTCAGCCCGCCGGTGGTCGCGATGCGCTGGATGTGCGTGGTCGCGGACAACCGGCCATCCGCCGGACCGTTGGGGTCCGGCGTGGCGCGCAGCAGCAGCCAGGGGATCGCGGTCGGCGAGACGACGGCCCGGTCGACGACGGCACCGACGACGGAGCTGTCGTCGCGGGCGATCCACCTCGGGCCGGGCTTGTGGTCGGCGAGCGCTTTGCCGTTGTCGTCGTAGACGACGGCGTCCGGCCCGTCGAAGCGCCAGCCGTAGCCGGTCTCTGTGGCGACGCAGGTGTGGACCTGCCAGCCGACCGCGTGGCCGACGAGGTAGGGCTTGAAGTCCCCGACGACGTCGATCGTCGACGGGACCTCCGGCCCGGCCGGCCCGGCGTGGGCGGGTGCCGCGCCCAGGACGACCGGGGCCGCGGCCAGCGCGGCGACAGTGGCGAGGACGGCCCGACGCAGGGGCGCGGGCCGGTGGGAAAGGGCGGGCGGAAAGGACATCAGGCTTCTCCGGTGGTCTCGTGGACCTCGTCGCAGGGCAGGCCTGCGAGGGCCATGGCGGTGCGGACGTGGTCCGCGGAGTCGGCCTCGTAGAGCAGGAAGCAGGTCTCGTCGTGGGGGACGAAGAAAGAGCGCACCAGACGCACCGCCCGGCCGGACCCGGTCAGGGTCTCGGCGGCCAGCCGGGCCCGCTCGCCGTCGGCGGCCGCGGCCTGGGTCTCGGTGTGTGAGCGGTACAGCTCGACGAGGAACTCGGTCATGTGTCCACCGTGCGGGCCGGCGCCGCGCGGCGAAACTACGGAAACCCTGAGTGTTAGGTCGCCGACCCCTGGCCGGGACCCTCTGGTGCCCGGGGCGTGGCGAGCCGGCCGGCGAGCTGGGAGCGCGACCGGATGCCCAGCTTTGCGTAGGTGTTGCGGAGGTGGAACTCCACCGTGTTGACCGTCACGACCAGGCTGGCGGCGATCTGCTTGTTGGCCATCCCCTGCGCGGCCAGCTCGGCCACCCGCAGCTCGGTCGCGGTCAGCTCCCCGGCCTCGGCCGGCTTGCGGGCGCCCACCCGGGAGAGCTCCTCCCGCGCGTCAGCCGACCACCCGGTGGACCCGAGCTCGTCGAACGCGGCGGCCGCGGTCTCCAGAGTCTCCCGCGCGGCACCCCACTGACGGGCCCGGCGCAGGGCCCGGCCCAGGGAGAGCAGGGTGCGCGCGGCGTCGTACGGCAGGCCCAGCGCGCCCAGTCCGTCGGCCGCCTCGAGCAGGTCGGCGGTCGCCGAGTCGTCCACCGTGCCGGACGAGAGCCGCACCGTCGCCGCGGCCCGCTGCGCGGTGACCCGCGCCCAGGGGTGGTCCTGCGCGTCGGCGAGCGCCTCGAGCCGGTCGGTGACCTCGACGGCGGTGTCCACGTCGCCGGTCTCGACCAGCGCCTCGACCAGGTCGGGGGCGACGGGGAAGACGCCGGGGTCGGCGATGCCGTGCGCCCGGCAGTGCTCCCACACCGGGAGCAGGTCGGGCACGGCCGACGCGGAGTCGTGCCGGAGCAGCGCCACCGAGGCGCGGGCGCGCTGCGCCTCGAACCGGTCCCACCGCACGCCCGTCGCGTCGGCGCGGGCGATCGCCTCGTCGGCCCAGCGCAGCGCCTCGTCGGCCGAGCCGACCCCGGCCGCGGCCAGCGCCCGGCACCGCTCGTACATCGGCCAGTGCAGGAGCCGGCTGTCCAGGGAGTCGGCCCACTCGTCGAGCAGCTCCTCGGCGGCCAGCCAGCGGCCGACCCGCAGCTCGAGCTCGCAGACGTGCAGCCGCTGCATCGCGTAGGCCCACGGCGCCCCCTGCTCGTCCGCGGAGCGCAGCATCGGGGTCAGGACCGCCCGGGCCTGCTCGACCTCGCCCCGCCAGACCAGCCGCTGGCCGGAGATGCGGTCCGGCGTCCAGGTGTGGACCCACCCCGCGGCGTCACGGGGGTCGGTCGGGATGTCCACCCGCTGCCCCTGCAGCGCCTGGGTCCACGCCAGCGCGTGCCGCGCCATCATCCGGTGCTCCGCCCGGTCCAGCTCGGCGGCAACACCCAGCAGCGCCAGCTCGTGCGCCTGGGGGACCCTCTCCAGCCGGACGACCGCCTGGTTGTCGACCATCCGGGCCAGGACCGGCGCCCGCAGCACTGGGTCGTCGCCCCCGGCGGCGAGCGCGCGGTCGAGATGCCCGCGGACGTCGTCGCTGTGCTCGATGTCACCGCTCGCCAGGAGAAGGTGGCCGCGCACCTGCTGCGCCGGTGTCCACGACGGCGCGAGCGAGTCCGCGACCAGCGTGGTCATCTCCGTCTTGTCACCGACGATCCGCAGGCTGTCCGCGAGGTCGAGGACCCGGTCCGGGTGCTCCGGCGAGCTGGTCGGGGTGAGCCGCAGGGCGTGCCCGGCGAGGACGGCCGCCTCACGCGTGGCGCCGCGGGCGCCGGCGCGGGCCGCGGCCGAGGCGACGATCGCGGACTTGTCGCCGTCGGGGTCCCGCGACCCGAGGGCCACGTGAACGGCGCACTGCTGCTGGTCGCCGAGGACCTCCGCCAGCTCCAGGTGCAGGGCGTCGACCTGCTCCTCGGTGGCCAGCGACCGGGCCGCGGCGGCGAGCAGCGGGTGCGCCGGGCGCACCCGGTCGCGCTCGACGACCACCACCCCCGACTCCACCGCGCCGCCCAGCACGTCGTCGCCCACCAGCCGGCCGAGGTCCTCGGCCCGCAGGTCGCCGTCGAGGGCCAGGGCGAGGACCAGCCGCCGCACCTCCGGGGGCCGTGCGGACAAGCGGGTGCCGAGCAGCTCCTCGATGTCACGGGGGACCGGCAGGTGGTCCCCGGTCGCCTGCTGCTCCACGATCGTGCGGCCGACGGCGAGCGCGAACAGCGGGTTGCCCTGGGTCAGCTCGTGGACCCGGCGCAGGTCGTGGCGGGACAGGCGCAGGTCGAGCCGCTGCGCGAGCAGGGCCCGGACGGCACCCAGGCTCTGCGGGCCGACCTGGACGTGGGCCAGCCCGTCCGGCAGCAGGCCGCTCTGCCAGTCGGGCACCGGCCCGGCGCGTCGTGCGTGCAGCACCCGGATCGGCGCCGTTCCCGGTCGGCGCAGCGCGAACGCGAGGACCTCCGCCGACCCGGCGTCGATCCACTGCGCGTCGTCGAGCGCGACGAGGAGCCCGCCGTCCTCGGCCATCGCGCGCAGCGCGCCGAGCAGGCCCAGCCCGATGGCGTGGACGTTGGCCGGCTCGTCGCCCGGGTCGGCCCGCAGCAGCGCGACCTCCAGCGCCCGCCGCTGCGGCAGCGGCAGGCCGCCGAGGTCGTCGAGCGACACCTCGTCGAAGAGGTCGACCACCGCCGAGAAGCACAGGGCGGTCTCGGCGCCGCTCGACCGAGCCGTCATGACCCGCATGCCGTGCTTGCGGGCGAGCGTCACGCCCGCCTCCCACAGCGTCGTCTTGCCGACGCCGGGGACCCCGTCGAGGAGGAGCACCCGGGTGCCGGGTCCGCTGTCGGTGACGAAGCCGGCGATCCGCGCGAGCTCGTCGGTGCGCCCGACGACGTCCGGCACCACGTCGCCCCAGGCGGGCTGCTCGGTGCGGGCGGCGGATGCGGACATGTCCCCTCGGCCTCGGCTCGGGCGGCTGGTCTGGCTAGAGCAAGGCCCCGGACGCCCAGCGCAGGAGCGGGACGAGGACCGGGGCCGCGATGGTCAGCATGCCGAGCACGACGAGCGCGGCCACCAGGCGCAGGGGCGCCGAGGGCTTGCCGCGGTGGTCGCGCAGGGCGGGGAGCACGCCTGCGAGCCTATGCCGCGGGCCCCACCCCGTCAGCCGAGAACAGGAGGAACTGGCTCACCTGACCGGCGGTGAAGTTGTTGTCGCTGACCAGCAGCAGCGCCCGGCTCCCGTCCGGCAGCCGCGGCCCGAGCGTCATGCCCTCGATGTTGTCGAGCGTGAGCCCCTCGCTCCCGGCGACCGCGTCGAGATCGAGGACCGGTGTCTTGCTCGCTTCGCGGACCGGTGCGGCGAGGTCGAGGTCGGCGACCCCGGAGACGTCGTCGGCACCCGCGAGGGCGTACCGGTAGAGCTTGATGGTGTTGCCGGCGCCTACCGAGAACGACCGCTCCATCGCCAGGCCGAACCGCCGGTTGAAGGGCAGCAGCTCGACGAGTCCGTTGACGGTGAACGCCCCGGCCGGTACCGGCGCCTCGGCGACCCGGTCGTCCCGGTACACGTACTCGCCCTGCACGTCACCGGTCGTCAGCTCGATGTCGAGCAGCCGGGACGCGCTGGTGGTGGTGAGGGTGCTCGCCGGACCGTCCTGGACGAGCGCGTTCTCGAAGCCGGTGAGCAGGTGGCGGCCGTCGGGCGTGACGGCGGCGCTCTCCAGGCCGAGGTTCTGCCGGACGCCGGTGGTGGCGCCGTCCGGCGTGACGTACGGCGGCAGCGCGACCTCCCGAATCTGACGGCCGGCCAGGGTGAACTCGCGCACGAAGGGAGCCACGAGTCGCGCCGCCGTGGTCGACGTCGCCGGGACGGCGAACCCTTCGGAGGTGACGATCAGGGTGCCCTGCGCCGTCAGTGTCAGCCCCTCGGGGTCGACCGTCCCGCCCTGCAGCGGCACGCCGGTCGCGTCGGTGAGCACGGTGACGTCGACGACCTGCACGTCGCCGGCGTCCAGCGCGCCGTCGGAGGTGTCGACGGCGAGCGTGTAGAAGCGGACCGGTCCCTGGCCCAGGTTGGGCTGGGCATCCGACAGGGCGTAGTAGCGGTCCCGCGCGACGTCGTACGTGATGCTCGACAGCCCGCCCACGACGGTGCCCTCGAAGGTGAGGCCGGCGGCCAGCGTCGACTCACCGGCGTAGGCCAGGTGCGGCTGGCGGGCCCGGTCGGACACCGCAGCGGCCGGCGTCCCGGCCACGGCGGGCGCGAGGAGGGCGGCGACGGCGAGCGCGGCGGCGGCGGAGCGGGGCGGCAGGGTCCTCGAGGTCATCCCGCGACCCTCTCAACCAGGGCGAACCCGGGCAAGAGGTCCGGGGTGGTGCTCGGTCGACGTGGCTAGGTGACCTCTTCCATCCCGGGCGGGAGGTGCCCGGTCGACCGGTGGTAGTAGCCGGCGGCCTTGCGGGTGGCGAGCATCCGGGCCAGCCCCATCGCGGCGCCGCTCGCCACCGCGAAGGGGACCGCCTCCCGCCACCTGGTCCCCGGTGCGGCCGGGTTGGCCGGTGGGTTGTCGCCGGTGAGCGCACGCCAGCCGCGCACCATGAGCTTGCGCGCCGCGATGCCGGCGAGGACCGCGGAGGCGGTGCCGAGCACCCGCCAGCCGATCGAGGGGTTCGCTGCCACGTGCCTACCCTGCCCGACCCGGCGGCCGATGATGCCTGCAGTTCCCCCGCGGACCTGCCGATGTCGCGTCTAACCTGGCGGAAACGTCCCGATCGCCCGTGGTCGTGGCGTTCGTCGCCTTCCACCTCCGCCCCGCCCGCGTGCCTCCTGAGGACCGCACACCGGCATGAAGGGACCGCCCCGTGCCGAGGCTGCCGCTGCTGCTGGCCGGCGTCCTGACCCTGACCACCCTCTCCGCCGCGCCGGTGACGGCCGCCGCGGTCGGCCCCGACGGCGCCGGGCGGCCGGCCCCCGCTACCGCCCGCGGCCCGTTCGCAGTCGGCCGTGACCACCTCGCCGGCCGCGCTGCCGCGCTCGGGCTGGCCCGGGACTCGGGCCTGCGCGCGCTGCGCCGCACGCCGGCAGCCGGCGGGCAGGACATCGTGCGCTTCCAGCAGACCCTCGACGGGCTGCCGGTCATCGGCGCCCAGCTGGTGACCACGGTGCGCGGCGAGCGGGTGCTGTCCGTCGCCGGCGAGGCCTCGTCGTGGCTCGCGTCAGCGACCTTCGGGCGTACGGCCAGCAGTGCTGCACGGACCGCCCGCGCGGTGACGGCACGAGCCCACGACCTGGCGCTGCGCAGCCTGCGCGCCGACCGGCCGGGCCGGTGGCTCTACGACGCCTCCCTGCTGCAGCCCGGCGGCGACCCGGGCGCCCGGGCGGTGTGGCGGGTCGAGGTGACCTCGACCGCCCGACCCGACGTGCGCGAGCTGGTGCTGGTCGATGCCGGGACCGGGTCCGTGCTGCTCCAGGTCGACCAGGTCGCCGAGCTGGACCGGGTGGTGTGCGACGCGGCGCTGGTGCCGTCCGCCGACTACGTGTGCAAGGCCGGCCGCTACGACCGGGTCGAGGGGCAGCCCGCGACCGGCGTCGCCGACGTGGACCAGGCCTTCGACAACACCGGGGCGACCGCGGGCTGGTTCGCGACCAGGCTCGGCGTGGACCTGACGGCGCTGATCGGCTACGACCGTGGCGACGGGCGCAAGGTGCGGTCGACCACCCGCTACTGCCTGGCCGAGGGGTGCCCGTTCGACAACGCCGCGTGGACCGGTGACCAGATGGTCTACGGCACCGGCTTCGCCGCAGCCGACGACGTGGTCGCCCACGAGCTCGGCCACGGCGTCAGCCAGAACACCGCGGGACTCATCTACTGGTTCCAGTCCGGTGCCATCAACGAGTCGATGTCCGACGTCATCGGCGAGCTGGTCGACCTGGCCGACGGGACCGGAAACGACGCTCCGGAGGTCCGGTGGCTGCTGGGCGAGGACCTCTCGCCGCGGGCCGGGGGCGTCGCCCGCGACATGGCCGACCCCACGGCGTTCGGCCAGCCCGACCACACGGCCAGCACCCTCTACGACTTCGCCCCCGACTACGACGACAACGGCGGGGTGCACACCAACAGCGGCGTGCCGAACAAGACCGCCTATCTCGTCGTGGACGGCACGGCCGGCGAGCCGGGCGGGGCCTTCAACGGCGTGGCCTTCCCGGGCATCGGCCCCGACAAGGCGGCGCTCCTCTACTGGACCGCGCTCCAGTCGCTGACCCCGGCGGCCGACTTCGGCGACCTGGCAGCCGTCCTCCAGCAGTCCTGCACCAACCTCGCGGCGACCGGGGCGGCGGGCATCGTCGCCGCCGACTGCGCCTCGGTGCAGGGCGCGGTCACGGCCACCGGCCTCACCCGCTGGGCCGGGCCGTCGGTCCCGCGCTCGGTGTCGATGACGCCGGGCGTCCGGTCGGTGCGGCTGAGCTGGGACGCCCCGGGGACCGCCGGCTCGTCGCCGGTCAGCTCCTACGCGGTGCACATCCACCCGTCGGTCAAGGGTCAGGACTTCGCGCCGATCGAGCCGTCGGCCCGGCAGGTCGACCTGCAGGGGCTGGCGTCCGGGACGACGTACACCGTGGGGCTGGTGGCCGTCACCGCGGACGGCACCTCGCCGGCCGTCCTGCGGACCTTCGGCGGTACGTCGCTGCGGGTGCGCTGGCCCGAGTCGGTCCTCTACGGCAGCACCCTGCGGCTGCGGGGCTCGCTGGTCGGCGCCGGCGGCTCGCAGGTCGCCGGGCGCACCGTCCGACTCCTCCACCGGAGCGGGAGCAGCGGCCGGTGGGAGACGGTGGTCAAGGACCGCACCGGCTCCTCCGGCGGCTTCACGCTGCCCGAGTCGTCCCCGTCCCGGCGGACGGGGTCCTACGCGGTCGTGTTCGGTGGCGGCGGCGCCCTGATGGGGGTGCGCACACCGGCGCACCGGCTGCCGGTGCGCCAGCAGGTGACCCTCGCGGTCGACCGCACCGTGCGGGTGGGGGAGACGGCGGTCTTCCGCGGCGAGGTGCGCCCGGCCCGCTCGGGCACCGTCACCCTGCAGCGACGCCGGGCCGACGGCGGCTGGCGGGCGGTCGACCGGGCCCGGCTGGCCGCGAGCGGCTACGAGCTGTCCGCGCGGATGCCCAGCCGGCGGCCGTCGGCCTGGCGGGTCGTGGTGGGCGCGCGCCCGGGCGCCGACCTGGCGGCCGGCACCAGCCGGGTGGTGACGCTGCGGACGCCGTGACCGAGTGACCTGAGTCACGTCGACTCAACTTTCTTGCACCTGACGATGCCGGGCTGCATACTTGAGCCCTACCGACTCAACCCGGGTCGGGATCACGCACCCGTTCGACAGGTGGAGGAACAGCAGCCATGGCACGTGCGGTCGGTATCGACCTCGGGACCACCAACTCGGTGGTCTCCGTCCTGGAGGGTGGCGAGCCCACCGTCATCGCCAACGCCGAGGGCCAGCGCACGACGCCCTCCGTGGTGGCCTTCGCCAAGAACGGCGAGGTGCTCGTCGGCGAGGTGGCCAAGCGGCAGGCGGTGACCAACGTCGACCGCACGATCCGCTCGGTCAAGCGCCACATGGGCACCGACTGGGCCGTCGACGTCGACGGCAAGAAGTACACCGCGCAGGAGATCTCCGCGCGGGTGCTGATGAAGCTCAAGCGCGACGCCGAGTCCTACCTCGGCGAGACCATCACCGACGCCGTCATCACGGTGCCGGCGTACTTCGAGGACGCCCAGCGCCAGGCCACCAAGGAGGCCGGTGAGATCGCCGGGCTCAACGTCCTGCGCATCGTCAACGAGCCGACCGCGGCCGCGCTGGCCTACGGGCTCGACAAGGGCGAGAAGGACCAGACGATCCTGGTGTTCGACCTCGGTGGCGGCACGTTCGACGTGTCCCTGCTCGAGATCGGCGAGGGCGTCGTCGAGGTCAAGGCCACCAGCGGCGACAACCACCTCGGCGGCGACGACTGGGACCAGCGCGTCGTCGACCACCTGGTCAAGCAGTTCCAGAACGGCCACGGGGTGGACCTGTCCAAGGACAAGATGGCGCTCCAGCGCCTCCGCGAGGCGGCCGAGAAGGCCAAGATCGAGCTGTCGTCGTCGACCGAGACGACGATCAACCTGCCCTACGTCACCGCCTCCGACGCCGGGCCGCTGCACCTGGACGAGAAGCTCACCCGGGCCCAGTTCCAGCAGATGACCTCGGACCTGCTCGACCGCACGAAGGCGCCGTTCCAGTCGGTGCTGCGCGACGCCGGCATCGCCGTCTCCTCGATCGACCACGTGGTGCTCGTCGGCGGCTCGACCCGCATGCCCGCCGTGGTCGACCTGGTCAAGGAGCTGACCGGCGGCAAGGAGCCCAACAAGGGCGTCAACCCCGACGAGGTCGTCGCGATCGGCGCCAGCCTGCAGGCCGGCGTGCTCAAGGGCGAGGTCAAGGACGTCCTGCTGCTCGACGTCACCCCGCTGTCCCTCGGCATCGAGACCAAGGGCGGCGTCATGACCAAGCTGATCGAGCGCAACACGACGATCCCGACCAAGCGCTCGGAGATCTTCACCACGGCCGACGACAACCAGCCCTCGGTGCAGATCCAGGTCTACCAGGGCGAGCGGGAGATGGCGGCCTACAACAAGAAGCTCGGGATGTTCGAGCTGACCGGCCTGCCGCCGGCGCCTCGGGGCGTGCCGCAGATCGAGGTCGGCTTCGACATCGACGCCAACGGCATCGTCCACGTCAACGCCAAGGACCTCGGCACCGGCAAGGAGCAGTCGATGACGATCACCGGCGGCTCGGCGCTGCCGAAGGACGACATCGAGCGGATGATGAAGGACGCCGAGGCGCACGCCGAGGAGGACAAGCGCCGCCGCGAGGAGGCCGAGGTCCGCAACACCGGTGACCAGCTCGTCTACCAGACCGAGAAGTTCCTGGCCGACAACGCCGACAAGTTCGCCGAGGGCGACGCGGCGGCCACCAAGGCCGAGGTCGAGGACGCCGTGGGAGAGCTGAAGAAGGCGCTCGAGGACACCTCCGAGTCCGGGGTGCCCGCGATCAAGGACGCCACCGACAAGGTCGCGCAGGTGTCGCAGAAGCTCGGCGCCGCGCTCTACGCCGAGCAGGCGGCTGCCGGCGCACCGGCCGGCGAGCCCGGCGCCTCCACCACCGGCGACCAGCCCGGTGACGAGGACGTCGTGGACGCCGAGATCGTCGACGAGGACGACAAGCGGTGACCGATCCGCGCGAGCAGGCGCCCGAGGAGGGCCCGGTCATCCGGGACAAGCGCCGCCTCGACCCCGAGACCGGGCAGCTGCGGGAGCCGGCGGCGCAGGCCGTCGCTCCCCCGGCCCCCGCGGGTCCCGGACACGGGCCGGGCGCCGCCGAGGGCCTCGAGGAGGGCGCGCCGGCCGACGACACCGACGACACCGACGACACGGACGGCACCGCGCAGCAGCTGGCCGAGCGCACGGCCGACCTGCAGCGGGTGCAGGCCGAGTACACCAACTACCGCCGCCGGGTCGACCGTGACCGCGAGCTCGTCCGGGAGGCCGCGGTGGCCAACGTGCTCACCAACCTTCTGCCGGTCCTGGACGACATCGGCCGGGCTCGCGAGCACGGCGAGCTCGAGGGCGGCTTCAAGTCGGTCGGCGAGGCGCTCGAGCAGACCGTCGAGCGGCTCGGCCTGGTGCGCTTCGGCGTCGCGGGCGACCCGTTCGACCCGACCGTGCACGAGGCGCTCACCCACGCGCACTCCGCGGAGGTGGCGGAGCCGACCTGCGTCGAGGTCTTCCAGCCCGGATACCGGCTCGGCGACCGGGTGGTCCGGCCGGCCCGGGTCGCGGTCGCCGACCCGGAGCAGTAGCCACGACCAGCACGACCAGCACGACCAGCACGACCAGCACGACCAGCACGAGAGGACCGAGGGGAGGGACGCCGGGTGAGCACGCGAGACTTCCTCGAGAAGGACTACTACAAGACGCTCGGCGTCCCCAAGGATGCGAAGGCCGACGAGATCAAGAAGGCCTACCGCAAGCTCGCCCGGCAGTACCACCCCGACGCCAACAAGGGCGACACGGCGGCCGAGGACCGGTTCAAGGAGATCTCCGAGGCCTACGACGTCCTCTCCGACACCAAGCGGCGCGCGGAGTACGACGAGGCGCGCACCCTCTTCGGGTCCGGCGGCGGGTTCCGGGCGCCCGGGGGCGGCACCGGCGGGGCCGGTGTGCCCTTCGACATCGGTGACGTGTTCGGCGGCGGCGCCGGCGGGCTCGGCGACGTGCTCGGCGGGCTGTTCGGCAACCGCACGGGCGGCACTCGCACGGCGCCGCGGCGCGGGGCCGACGTCGAGTCGACGGTGACGCTGTCGTTCGACGACGCGGTGCGCGGGGTGACCCTGCCGTTGCGCATGGCCAGCGAGCACGCCTGCCCGACCTGCCGGGGCACCGGCGGGCGCGACGGGGCGCTGCCGACGTCGTGCCCGGTGTGCCACGGCACCGGGCAGACCAGCCGCAACCAAGGCGGGTTCGCCTTCGCCGAGCCGTGTCGCGAGTGCCGCGGCCGCGGGCTGGTCGTCGACGACCCGTGCCCGGACTGCCGCGGGAGCGGCCGCGCCATGGGCCAGCGAACGCTGACCGTGCGCATCCCGGCCGGGGTCAAGGACGGCCAGCGGATCCGGCTCAAGGGCAAGGGCGGTCCGGGAGAGCGTGGCGGCCCGGCCGGCGACCTGTTCGTGGTCGTCCAGGTCACGCCGCACCGGCTCTTCGGCCGCAGCGGCGACAACCTCACGCTGACCGTCCCGGTGTCCTTCGCCGAGGCGGCTCTCGGGGCCGAGGTCACGGTCCCCACGCTCGACGGCGGGCCGGTGACGCTGCGCCTGCCCAGCGGCACCGCCAACGGGCGCACCTTCCGGGTGCGCGGCAAGGGCGCCGCGCGAAAGGACGGGACCCGTGGTGACCTCCTCGTCACGGTCCAGGTGGCCGTACCCACCAAGCTCGCGCCCGAGGCTCGCTCGGCGGTCGAGGCGTTCCGGGATGCGACCGCCGGGGAGGACCCGCGCGCCGGCCTCCTCGACGGCAGCCGGCCGGGAGGCTGACATGCCCTTCACCGCCGGCCGGGACGGGGCCTGGGAGAGCGACGAGCACACCCCGGTCTTCGTCATCTCGGTGGCCGCCGAGCTCAGCGGGCTGCACGCTCAGACCCTCCGGCAGTACGACCGGCTCGGTCTGGTCTCGCCCGGCCGCACTCCGGGCGGGGGCCGCCGATACTCGCGGCACGACATCGCCGTGCTGCGCGAGGTGGTGCGGCTGAGCTCCCTCGGCATCGGCCTCGAGGGCGTGCGCCAGGTGCTCGGGCTGGAGAACCAGGTACGGGCCCTGCAGGCCCGGGTCCGCGAGCTGCAGGCCGAGCTCGAGCAGGCGCGCGCCGACCACCGCCGCACCGCGCTCGTCGTGTGGCGCCCCCAGCACCCCGACCGCACCTGACGCACGAAGGAAGCACCCCGATGGACGTCACCCAGCCGACCCAGAAGGCCGCCGAGGCGGTCGCCGCCGCGTCCCGGCGCGCCCTGCGCGACGGCAACCCGGCACTCGAGCCGGAGCACCTGCTCTGGGCCCTCGTGCAGGACGACACCGGCCTGCCGGTGGCCGTCCTCGAGTCGCTCGGGCTGCAGCGCGCGGTCGTGCGCGACGACGCCGAGAAGGCCGTCGCCAGCCTGCCGCGCGCCAGCGGCTCGTCGGTGTCGGCGCCTGCCGAGTCGGCGGGGTGGAAGCGCGTCCTGGCGGCGGCCGTCGAGGAGGCGACCCGGCGCGGTGACTCGCACGTCTCCACCGACGTGCTGCTCGTGGCGCTGGTCGCGGCCGGCGGCCGGGCGGCCGAGCTGCTGACCGACCGCGGGGTCACCGAGTCGGCCGTGACCGCGGCGGTCGACGAGGTCCGTGGCGGCTCGAGGGTCAGCTCGGCGGACCCCGAGTCGACGTTCGAGGCGCTCGAGAGGTACGGCGTCGACCTCACCGCCCGGGCCCGCGAAGGGGCGCTCGACCCGGTGATCGGCCGCGACGACGAGATCCGCCGGGTGGTGCAGGTGCTGTCCCGGCGCACCAAGAACAACCCGGTGCTCATCGGCGAGCCCGGCGTCGGCAAGACGGCGGTCGTCGAGGGGCTCGCCCAGCGGATCGTCGCGGGCGACGTACCGGACTCCCTGCGGGACAAGCGGCTGGTCGGGCTCGACCTCGGCGCGATGGTCGCTGGCGCCAAGTACCGCGGCGAGTTCGAGGAGCGGCTGCGCGCCGTCCTCGACGAGATCAAGAGCAGCGACGGCCAGGTCGTCACCTTCATCGACGAGATGCACACCGTCGTCGGCGCCGGCGCGACCGGCGAGGGCGCGATGGACGCGTCCAACATGCTCAAGCCGATGCTGGCCCGCGGCGAGCTGCGGATGGTCGGGGCGACGACCCTCGACGAGTTCCGCGAGCACGTCGAGAAGGACCCGGCCCTGGAGCGGCGCTTCCAGCCGGTGCTGGTCGGCGAGCCGTCGGTCGAGGACACCATCGCGATCCTGCGCGGGCTCAAGGACCGCTACCAGGCGCACCACAAGGTCGACATCAGCGACGCTGCCCTGGTCGCGGCGGCGACGCTGTCCGACCGCTACATCACCTCGCGCTTCCTGCCGGACAAGGCGATCGACCTGGTCGACGAGGCGGCCTCCCGGCTTCGGATGGAGATCGACTCCCGGCCGGTCGAGATCGACGTCCTGCAGCGGCAGGTCGACCGGCTGCTGATGGAGGAGCTGGCCCTCGCCCGCGAGGACGACCCGGCCACCCAGGAGCGGCTGGTCGCGCTGCGCCAGGACCTCGCCGACAAGCAGGAGGAGCTGGCCGCGCTCACCTCGCGGTGGGAGGCGGAGAAGGCCGGGCTCAACCGGGTCGGCGAGCTCAACTCCCGGCTCGACGAGCTGCGCAACCAGGCCGCGCTGGCGCAGTCCAGCGGCGACTTCGAGGCGGCGTCGCGGCTGCTCTACGCCGAGATCCCGGCGCTGGAGCTCGAGCTCGAGGAGGCGCGCGCCGCCAGCGAGAGCCGCGAGGCCATGGTCAAGGAGGAGGTCGGGCCCGACGACGTCGCCGAGGTCGTCGGGGCGTGGACCGGCATCCCGGCCGGCCGGCTGCTCGAGGGCGAGACCGAGAAGCTGCTGCGGATGGAGTCCGAGCTCGGCCGCCGGCTCGTCGGCCAGAGCCGTGCCGTCCGAGCGGTCTCCGACGCGGTGCGGCGCGCCCGGGCCGGCATCTCCGACCCGGACCGCCCGACCGGCTCGTTCCTCTTCCTGGGCCCGACCGGCGTCGGCAAGACCGAGCTGGCGAAGGCGCTGGCCGACTTCCTGTTCGACGACGAGCGCGCCATGGTGCGCATCGACATGAGCGAGTACGGCGAGAAGCACTCGGTCGCCCGACTGGTCGGTGCCCCTCCCGGCTACGTCGGCTACGAGGAGGGCGGGCAGCTGACCGAGTCAGTGCGCCGGCGGCCGTACACGGTGGTGCTGCTCGACGAGGTCGAGAAGGCCCACCCCGAGGTCTTCGACGTCCTGCTGCAGGTGCTCGACGACGGCCGGCTCACCGACGGCCAGGGCCGCACGGTCGATTTCCGCAACACGATCCTGGTGCTGACGTCCAACCTGGGCTCGGCCCACCTGGTCGACCCCACGCTGTCCGACGAGACCCGCACCGAGATGGTCCTTGCCACGGTGCGCGACTCGTTCAAGCCGGAGTTCCTCAACCGGCTGGACGAGATCGTCGTCTTCGACGCGCTCACCACCGACGACCTGGCCCGCATCGTCGACCTCCAGGTCGAGGCGCTGCGCCGACGGCTGGTGGCCCGCCGCCTCGACCTCGAGGTGTCGGAGGCGGCCCGTGGATGGCTGGCCGCCACCGGCTTCGACCCGGTCTACGGCGCCCGCCCGCTGCGCCGCCTGGTGCAGTCGGCCGTCGGCGACCCGCTCGCCCGTGCCCTGCTCGCCGGCGAGGTCCGCGACGGCGACACGGTCCGGGTCGACCTGTCCGCAGACGGCTCCGGGCTGACCGTGGCCCTCTCCGAGGCCTGAGCCCCGAGGGCCGCAGTCGGCTCGGCCCCGCCCCGGCCCTCGTCCAAGGCCTGTTTGCGAGACTGGGCCGGGTGAGCACCGCCCTCGTCACCGGTTCGACCGCCGGCATCGGCAACGCCTTCGTCCGCCGGCTGGCCCGCGACCGCTACGACCTCGTCCTCGTGTCGCGGGACGGGCAGCGCCTCGAGGCCCTCGCGTCCGAGCTCCGGGCGGCGTACGGCGTCCAGGTCGAGGTCCTCGCCGCCGACCTGGCCGAGGACGACGGCTGCCGGGACGTGGAGGCCCGCCTCGCCGACCGCGACCGGCCGGTGGACGTGCTGGTCAACAACGCCGGCTTCTCGGTCAACCGCCGGTTCGTCAACGGCGACATCGAGGACGAGGAGCGGATGCTGCGGGTCCTCGTCCGGGCCGTGCTGCGGCTGACCCGCGCGGCCGTTCCCGGCATGCTCGAGCGCCGGCACGGGACGGTCGTCAACGTCTCGTCGGTCGCCGGGTTCATGCCGCAGGGGACCTACAGCGCCGCCAAGGCCTGGGTCACGACCTTCACCCAGGGCCTCGCCGGCGACTTGGCCGGCACCGGCGTGCGGGTGCTCGCCCTGTGCCCGGGCTTCACGCACACCGAGCTCCACGAGCGCGCCGGCATCGACATGCGGCGCACGCCGGACTGGCTGTGGCTGGACGCCGAGGAGGTCGTCGACGAGGCGTTCGCCGCGCTGGCCCGCGGCACCGTGGTCTGCGTCCCGAGCGCGCAGTACAAGACGATCGTGGCCGTGGCCCGGCACCTGCCGGCCCGCGCCTGGTCGGGGATCGGCCGCCAGGTGCGGCGGCGGCGGGTGGCGCGTCCGACCGCCGACCAGGACGTCACCTCAGACGAGCGAGCCGGCTGACCGCCTCGTCGAGCACCTCGTCGCGCTTGCAGAACGCGAAGCGCACCAGCGGCCGCCCGGCCTCGACGTCGTCGTAGAACACCTGGTGCGGGATCGCCACCACGCCCACCTTGTGCGGCAGCTCGCGGCAGAACTCCACGCCGTCCTGGTAGCCGAGCGGGCGGACGTCGGCGGTGACGAAGTAGGTGCCTTCGGGGACGTACGGCGTCAGGCCACCCGCCCGCAGCCCCTCGACCAGCCGGTCACGCTTGGCATGCAGCCCGTCGCGGAGGCCGGTGAAGTACGCGTCGGGCAGCCGCAGGCCGACCGCCACCGCCGGCTGGAACGGCGCGCCGGACACGAAGGTCAGGAACTGCTTGGCCGTCAGCACCGCCCGCACCAGGGCGGCCGGCCCGGACGCCCAGCCGACCTTCCAACCGGTGAACGAGAACGTCTTGCCACCCGAGCTGATGGTGAGCGTCCGCTCGGCCATGCCCGGGAACGTCGCGAGCGGCCGGTGCGGCCGGTCGAACGCCATGTGCTCGTAGACCTCGTCGGTCACCACCACGAGGTCACGCTCCACCGCCAGCTCGGCGACCGCTGTCAGCTCGTCCTCCGTGAGCACGGTGCCGGTCGGGTTGTGCGGGGTGTTGAGCAGCAGCAGCCGGGTCCGCGAGGTCACCGCGGCACGGAGCCGGTCGACGTCGAGCCGGAAGTCGGGTGCGCGCAGCGTCACCGGCACCCGGACCCCGCCCGCCATCTGGATGCACGCCGCGTAGGAGTCGTAGAACGGCTCCAACGCGACCACCTCGTCGCCGGGGTCGATAAGCCCGAACAGGGCCGCGGCGACCGCCTCGGTCGCGCCGGTCGTCACCACGACCTCGGTGCCGGGGTCGAGCTCGATGCCGTAGAAGCGGCGTTGGTGCTCGGCGACCGCCAGCCGCAGGTCGGGAATGCCCGGACCGGGCGGGTACTGGTTGGCGCCGCCGCGGATCGCCTGCACCGCGGCCTCGGCGACCTCCGGGGGACCGTCGGTGTCAGGGAAGCCCTGCCCGAGGTTGACCGACCCGGTCGCCAGCGCCAGCGCCGACATCTCGGCGAACACCGTCGTACCGAGGCCGTCCAGCCGTCGTGCGATGTGGTGACGCGTCACCCAAGGGACCCTAGGCGGCGCGGTCCCCAGGACCGCACGGCCCGGGTCGGTCGATCGACTTCCCCCCGGATGACCCGCGTGCCCGACTACCGTGAGCACCTGGCGCGGGCACTCACCGGAGGGCCCCGGACCGCCGCAGGTGGGGGGTAGGGCGATGCAGCTCGAGCACCAGTTCTCGGTGCCCGTCCCGGTCGCGCAGGCCTGGGACCTGCTGCTCGACGTCGAGCGAACCGCCCCCTGCGTACCCGGCGCGACCGTGGAGTCCTTCGACGGCGAGACGATCCATGGCCGGCTGAAGGTGAAGGTCGGCCCGATCCAGGTCACCTACGCCGGCACGGCCCGGTTCACCGAGAAGGACGAGTCCGCCCGTCGCGCGGTGCTCGACGCGTCGGCCAAGGAGGCCCGCGGTCCGGGGACCGCGACCGCGGTCATCACCGCTGCGCTGGTCGACCGGGGCGGCTCCACCGACGTCACGCTCACCACCGACCTGCAGATCACCGGACGACCGGCGCAGTTCGGTCGCGGCGTCATGGTCGAGGTGGGCAACAAGCTGCTCGACAAGTTCGCCGACTGCCTGGCCGCCGGGCTCGGCGTCGACCCGGCTCCGGCCGCGGCCACCGCGGCACCGGCCGCCGCAACCGCGGCACCGGCTGCGGCCGCCGCGACACCGGGTGAGGAGACGAAGTCGGCCGCCCGGGACATCGCGGCCGGCACCGCGGCGGCGGCGCCGCAGGCAACGGTCCCTCCGCCGGCGCTTCGCCGGGTCCCGGCCGGCGGCGACGACGCGGTCGACGTGCTCGACGTCGCCCGTGCGCCGCTGCTGAAGCGCGCGCTGCCCGTCGTCGGGGTGGCGGTGCTGCTGCTGGTCGTCTGGCGGCTGCTGGCCCGACGCCGGGGCTGACTCCGCCTGCAGCGAACGGCTCTGGCGAGCGGGGCTGCGGACCGCCAGGGTCGTGGCATGCGACTGCTGCTCATCGGAGGTTCCTCGTTCCTCGGGCGCGCCACTGCGGAGGAGGCGGTCCGCCGCGGCGCCGACGTCACGACGTTCAACCGCGGCGTCAGCGGGCCGGACGTGGAAGGCGTCGAGGCGCTGCGCGGCGACCGCGCGTCCGACGCGGACCTGGCGCAACTGGCCGACCGGGAGTTCGACGCCGTGGTCGACACCTGCGGCTTCGTCCCCGAGGTCGTGGGACGTGCGGTCGGCGTCCTGTCGGGCGGGCGTTCGGCAGGCGCCTTCTACGCCTTCGTCTCCAGCATGTCGGCCACCACCACCTGGCCGCACGCGCCGACGCCGGACGGGGCGCCGGGACAGGACTGCCCGCCGGAGGCCGGCCCCGACGCCGGCGACTACGGCGTGCTCAAGGCCGGCTGCGAGCGGGCGGTCACCCGGACGTTCGGCGACCGTGCCCTGGTCGTCCGTGCCGGCCTGATCCTCGGTCCGCACGAGAACGTCGGCCGGCTGCCCTGGTGGCTGCAGCGCATCTCCCGCGGCGGTGAGGTCCTCGCACCCGGCGACCCGGACACCGCCATGCAGCTGGTGGATGCCCGCGACCTCGCGGCCTTCATGCTCGACTGCGCGGAGGGCGGCACCGGGGGAACGGTCAACGCGACCGGCCCGCAGGGCAACGCGACGATGGGCAGCTGGCTGCAGGACTGCGTGGCCGCCACCGGCTCCGACGCGACGCTCACCTGGGTGCCCGACGACCTGCTGCTCGAGCACCAGGTCGAGGTCTGGACCGAGCTGCCGCTCTGGATGCCGCCCGGCCAGGAGGCCGACCACGTGTGGAGGGCGCAGACCGCGGCGGCAGAGCGGCTGGGTCTGCGGTCGAGGCCGGTGGTCGAGACCGTCGCCGACACCTGGGCCTGGCTGCGCGACGAGGGGCCGGCCGCCAAGCCGGACCGCGACTACGTCGCGAACCACGGCATCGACCCGGAGAAGGAGCGCCGGATCCTGGCCGCCCACCACGCCCGGCTCCGGTGACCGACCGGCTCGCCTCAGAGCAGCCGGCCGAGCACGTCACCCATGAGGTCGGCCACGGTCTCCGGCACCACGCAGGGCGCGAAGTGGCCGCCCGCGGGGTCCGCGGACACGACCGGCCAGCCCCGTGACGCCGCCACCCGGGCCGGCTGGTCGTACGCCTCGGAGAGCCGGACCATCGCGCACGGCGCGTCCGGCCAGTCAGGCGCGACCGCCAGGGTCTCGGTGAAGAACGGCTCGGCCCGCGGCCGCAGAGATGCGACCAGGGCACGTCGCCGCTCGTCGTCGGGCACCAGGTCGGCCAGGTCGTCGTCGGTCCAGGTCGGGTAGTGCCCACCGGCGGCCAGCTCGGCGCGGAACCCGGCCAGCCACTCGTCGCCACCCGCGACCTCGGTGGCCAGTAGGTCCAGCCGGGACGCCGGCCGCGCCGGAGGAAGCCCCGCGTCGAGGAACACGTAGGCCGCCACCCGGCTGCGCAGGGCCCGCCGGGCCGCTCCGACCAGGGGCAGCAGGTATCCCGCGCCGGAGTGCCCGACGAGCACCACCGGCCGTTCACCGACCGCCTCGCGCACCTGGAGAGCCGCTCGCGCGACGTACCGCTGGGCGAACGGCGGCTGGTCGTCGTCGGTCACGTCGACCACCACGGCGTCCTGCCCTCGCCCGCGCAGCACGTCCGGCAGGTCGCCCCAGGAAGCCGGCCCGACCAGCGGGCTGTGGACCAGGACGAGCGCGGGCGGCGGCATCGCGGTCAGCGGGGTCATCGCCGTGAGCCTGCCCTAGGCTCGCCCGCGATGGACGAGACCTCCGCCCGTGACCGGCTGCTGGCCCAGATCACCGACAAGGCCGTCGTGCACGGCCGGGTCGTCCTGTCGTCGGGACGCGAGGCGGACTGGTACGTCGACCTGCGCCGGATCACCCTCGACGGCGAGGCGGCGCCGCTGGTCGGCGAGGTGATGCTCGACGCCACGGCCGGCCTGCAGTACGACGCCGTCGGTGGGCTGACGCTGGGCGCCGACCCGGTGGCGACCGCGATGCTGCACGCCGCTGCGACACGTGGGCGCCGGCTGGACGCCTTCGTCGTGCGGAAGGAAGGCAAGGCGCACGGGCTGCAGCAGCGCATCGAGGGGCCGGACGTCGCCGACCGGCGGGTGCTGGCCGTCGAAGACACCTCGACCACCGGCGCCTCCGTCCTGGCCGCCGTCGAGGCGCTGCGCGAGGCGGGCGCGGAGGTCGTGGGCGTGGCAGTGATCGTCGAGCGCGGCGCGGCCGACACCGTGCGGGCCGAAGGTCTCGAGTACCTCGCGGCTTACGACCTCGCGGACCTCGGTCTGGGCTGACGGGCCGCAGTACCAGCTGCCCGGTGGATACGATCCGGGCCCATGACCGCCCTCTGGATCGTGCTGGCCGTCGTCGTCCTGCTCGCGGTCGCGGTCGTGGTCTCGTACAACCGCTTCGTCCGGCAGCGCAACCTGGTGCAGGAGTCGTGGCGCCAGGTGGACGTCGAGCTGAAGCGGCGGCACGACCTGATCCCCAACCTGGTCGAGACCGTGAAGGGCTACGCGACCCACGAGCGCGAGGTCTTCGACGCGGTCACCAAGGCGCGTGCCCAGGCCGCCGCCCCGGGGTCGACGCCCGCCCAGCAGGCGCAGCAGGAGGGGATCCTCGGCCAGGCGCTGGGCCGTCTCTTCGCCGTGGCGGAGGCCTACCCCGAGCTCAAGGCGAGCACCACCTTCCTGGAGCTGCAGCGCGAGCTCACCGAGACCGAGGACCGCATCGCCGCCGGCCGACGCTTCTACAACGCCAACGTGCGGGCGATGAACACCCGGGTCGAGTCGTTCCCGTCCAACCTGGTGGCGAGCGTGTTCGGGTTCCACGGGGAGGAGTACTTCGAGGTCGAGGACGAGGCCGTCCGGTCCGCGCCCACCGTCGACTTCTCCTGACCCGGGCGCGCAGTGGAGCGGAAGCGACCGGAGCCCCCCGGCCGCCTCGGAGGTGTCGTGTTCCCCCCGGCCGTCGGTGGCCTGGCGGGGCTGACGCTGACGAGCCACCGCGGTGCCAAGCAGGCAGCCGCCGCCACTGCTGCCGGCGCCGTCGCCCTTGCGGTCGTCGACGGCGTGGCCCGCGCCCTGCAGCGCCCGAACGAGATCCCCGCCCTGTGGTCGCGGATCGCCGCCAGTGCCGCGCTGGCCGCGCCTGCCGGCTGGTCAGTCGCTCGGGTCGCGGGCGTCGGCCCGCGCACGGTCGGCGTCATGAGCGGGGCGTGCGCGGGGCTGCTCGGCATCCGGCCGCAGAAGGTCGTGCTCGGGCCGCTGGTCGGTCTCGCCGTGGGAGGGGTGCTCGGGAGGCGCCAGGCGCCGGGCTCGGTCGTGGCCGCCAGCACCGTGCTGGTCTACCGGGTCCTGTCGGCAGCCGTCTTCCGGGACCCGCAGGTCATTCTCCTCGCCGAGCGGGTCGACGCAGCCGAGCTGCAGTTCGTCGTGCCACGTGCCTCGTGGACCCGATACGTCGGCACCGGCTACGTCCTGGACCTGGCCGCAGCCATCGGCGGCATCTACGTCGGCATCTACCCGGGCAGGGGGCGGTCTGGGGCTCACCAGCAGGAGCGAGCTCGGCCAGCCCGGCCACTACCTGACCTACATCGACCCGCAGTCGGACGAGCTGACGACGCTCGGCGTGCCAGGGTTCGACGAGCAGCTCGGCGTCTATGTCCGCGACGGCGCACTGCGCGCGGAGCATGCCTTCTGGGTCTGCGGCTTCGCGTTCCTCGTCCTCCACTACGAGGTCAGCCGCAAAACGCCGGCGCCAGGGCCGGGATGACCCCGACGTCGACCGGGATCACGACGCCGAGGACGACCACGACCTGACCACGACCACGAATCAGACGTCGGGGTTGAGCTTCTCCTGCTCGACCCGCTCCCGCTCGGCCGGCTCGTCGTAGCGCTCGTCCCGGTTGCGCGACCGGGCCCGCAGAAGCTCGAAGCCGACCGGGATGACCGAGACGGCGACGATCCCGATCAGGATCAGCTCGATGTGGTCGGCCACGAAGTCCACACCGCCCAGCGCGTAGCCGAGCATCGTCACGCCGGTGCCCCAGAGCACACCGCCCACGATCGTGTAGATCAGGTAGGTGCGGTAGTGCATCCTGCCGACGCCGGCGGTGACCGTGATGAACGTCCGGACGATCGGCACGAAGCGGGCCAGCACGATCGCGCGCGCGCCGTACTTGTCGAAGAAGGCATAGGACTTGTCGACGTACTCCTGCTTGAACAGCCGGGAGTCCGGGCGGCTGAAGACGGCCGGGCCGGCCTTCCGGCCGATCATGTAGCCGACCTGGTTGCCGGCGATGGCCGCGATCGTGATCAGCAGGCAGACCAGCCAGATCGGCTGGCTCATCGACCCCTGCTTCACCAGGAGCCCCGCGGTGAACAGCAGCGAGTCACCGGGCAGGAAGAAGCCGACCAGCAGGCCGCACTCGGCGAAGACCACGACGAGGATCCCCACCAGGCCGAAGTTGTCGACCAGCGTGTTGGGGTCCAGCCACGAGGGGCCGAGGGCGGAGGCGGACATCCGAGAAGGCTACCGGCGCACCCGGCGGCGGACCCGGTCAGCGGCGGCGGACGGTGAACGTCTCCGGCTGGTCGGCCGGGCCGGGCTCCCGCGGCCGGCCGTTGACCACGAAGCGCACCGCGTTCGGCCGGCCGTTGACGACCTGCAGCACCTTGGCGTCGAAGCTGCGCGTGGCCCCCGGCTGGAACAGCCGCGACACGATGGTCCGGCCACCCGGCACCCGGACGGTGATGTAGCTCTTGCGCTTGACCGCGAAGGCAAGCAGCGGCGGCCGCTTCGTCGGCCCGGCCGAGGCGGACGCGCTGGACGAGGGTGACGACGACGGGCTCGTGGACGTCGGGCTCGACGTGGCGCTCGGCGATGCTGTCGTAGAGGCCGCCGGGGGGCTGGTCGTGCGGTCCGGGCCGGTCGTGGTGACCGGGTCGTCCCCTCCTCGCGAGGTCACCCACCAGGCCAGGGCCAGCACAAGGACGACCGCCGCGGCCGCGATCCGCACCCAGAAGCCGGTGTCCGGGGTCGGTGCACCGGTGCCGGGCTGGGTGTGACGGCCCATGTTCGCGACGCTACTGCCTGGCGGAACGCCTCCGACGGACCCACGCGCCGACACCCAGGACGAGGGACGCGGCGACGAAGAACGCCGCCACCGCGTAGGCCACGTACTTCAGAGCCGGCCGGTCGGCGGCCAGGTGCCCCAGCACCGGCAGGCCGACCGCCCAGCCCAGCGCGCCGACCAGGTTGGCCGACAGGAACCGCGGATAGCTCATCCGGCTCGTCCCGGCGAGCACCGGCGTGAAGGTGCGCACCCAGGGGATCCACCGGGCCGTCACCACCGACCACCAGCCGTAGCGCTCGTAGAACTGCTCGGCCCGCTGCAGGTGCCGAGGGTCCATCCGGCCGGCCTCGACCCGATGGTCCAGCCAGGTGCGGCCCAGCCGGAAGCCTGTCGCATAGCCGACCGAGTCCCCGAGGACGGCGGCCGCGAACGCGCCGGCCACCAGCCAGCCGAGGTGCACGCCCGAGCCGTCCTCGGCCGACACCAGACCGGCGCCGAAAAGGATCGTGTCGCCGGGCAGGAAGAACCCGAGGAGCAGCCCCGACTCGACGAACACGAAGCCGAGGACGATCGCGTACACGGCGCCCGCCCCGAGCGTCCCCAGGTCCGGGTCCAGGTCGGGCAGCACCGCGCAACTCTAGGCTGCGCCGGGTGACCGACCCGCCCACCGAGGACGCCGACGAGCCCCGCGACGAGGTCGGCGTCGGGCCGTGGACCGGGGAGTGGCCCGACGACCCGTGGTACGACGCGGAGCTGCTCGCCCACGGCGACCGGCGCAACGTGGTCGACCGATATCGCTACTGGCGGCGGGAGGCGATCGTCGCCGACCTCGACGGGCGCCGCCACGACCTGCACGTGGCCATCGAGAACCTCCGGCACGACTTCAACATCGGGTCGGTCGTGCGGACCGCGAACGCCTTCCTGGTCGAGGAGGTGCACGTCGTCGGGCGGCGAAGGTGGAACCGCCGCGGCGCCATGGTCACCGACCGCTATCAGCACGTCCGCCACCACGAGGACGTCGCCGCGCTGCTGGCCTGGGCGCACGCCGAGGGGCTGGCCGTGGTGGGTATCGACAACCTCCCCGGCTCGGTCCCCCTCGAGGAGACGCGGCTGCCCCGCCACGCCGTGCTCCTGCTCGGCCAGGAAGGACCGGGGCTCTCCCCGGCCGCCCGCGAGCAGCTCGACCTCGTCGTCTCGATCGTGCACTACGGCTCGACCCGCTCCATCAACGTCGGGGCTGCGGCCGCCATCGCGATGCACACCTGGGTCCGCCAGCACGTGACCGGCCATGAGCTCTGATCACAGCTCGACCTGGGCCTACGACCCGGCTCCGGACGCGACCGGCTGGCGGGTGAGCGGTGCGGAAGGTGGTACGGAGGCCCGCCAGCCCGGTGGAGCGGCGCGGAACGCCGGGTCAGGTGCGCAGGCGGAGGCGGTACCACTGCGGCGACGTGCGGTCGAGCGGCCAGCCCAGCGACGCGGTGGAGGCCGCCTCGACCGAGAGCAGCTCCCAGCCGGGGAACGCCTGCTCGACCTCGGCCTGCGTCACCCCGCCGGTCACCGACCGCATCAGGGTCGCCCCGAACTCCAGCATCAGCAGGGTAGCGCCGGGGTTCGCCAGCGCAGTGATGCTGCGCCCCTGCGCCATGCGCTGCGGCTCACCGAAGCCCTGGAAGCAGCCGACGTCCAGGAAGAAGTCGAACCCCCCGAGGGAGCTCGGGAGCGCGGTCACGTCGCCGACGACGTACGTCACTCCGGGTGGGCCTGCCCGCCGGGCCGCCTCCACCGCGCGTGGCACCACGTCCACCCCGACCGCCTCCCAGCCGCGCCGGGCGAGCTCGGGCGTGTACTGACCGCGCCCGCAGCCCAGGTCGAGCGCCCGGCCGAGGGGCCGCGGCCGGTCGGCCTCCTCTCGGTCGAGCAGTGCGGCGATGCTCTCCGCCGCCGCCGCTCCGTACTTCTCCCACGGCGTCATGCCGACGCGGTAGGCGAACGCGTACCTCTTCATCGCCAGCACCTCCCCGTGGACAGCATGGACCCGCAGCCGCGGTCGGTCACTAGGGTCGGGAGGCATGGACGACGCCGAGCTGCTCGCCCACTTCGACACCCAGGTGCGCCGCAACCCGGCTGACCCGCCGCCGGGCTTCGAGCAGGAGACGGTGACCGAGCCGGGCGCCATGACGCTGCTGCTGCCCGCTGGGGACGCGCCGTGGGGCGGCGGCGTGTTCTGGAGCGACCTCGACGAGTCGACCGCCGACGCGGCGATCGCCGCGGCGGTCGAGCGCTTCCGGCCGTACGGCGTCGAGTTCGAGTGGAAGCACTACGGCTACGACCGCCCCGCCGACCTGGCGCAGCGCCTGCTCGCCGCCCGGTTCACCCCGGAGGAGGAGGAGGCCCTCGTCGTCGGCGAGGTCGACGTGGTGCGCGAGCGGCTGGCCGGTGCTGCCGACGTGCCGGGCATCACCGTGCGCCGGATCGCCGAGGACGCCAAGGAGCAGGCGCTGGACTGGCAGCGGATCAACGTCCTGCACTCGACGGTCTGGTCGCAGGACTCCGGCGAGCACGTGCGCGCCCTGGCCGCCGAGCACCTCGACGACCCGGCCGCCATGTCGGTGTGGCTGGCCGAGTCCGGCGACGGGGCCGTCGTGTGCGCCGCCTGGGTGCGCTTCCACGACGGCACCGACTTCGCGTCGCTGTGGGGCGGCAGCACGCTCGAGGAGTACCGCCGCCGCGGAATCTACAAGGCGCTCGTCGCCCGCCGCGCCGACGAGGCCGCCGAGCGCGGCTTCCGCTTCCTGCAGGTCGACGCCTCGCCGGACAGCCGGCCGATCCTCGAGCGCCTCGGCCTGCGCACGCTGACGTCGACCACGCCGTACGTGTGGGCGCCCGCGACGGTCGCCGAGCCGTGACCGAGCGGCTGGTCGTCGTCGGAGGCGACGCCGCGGGCATGTCGGCGGCCTCGCAGGCCAAGCGGCTGCGCGGCGACGGCCTCGAGGTGCTCGCCCTGGAGCGGGGCCGGCACGCCTCCTACTCCGCCTGCGGCATCCCCTACTGGGTCGGTGGCGTGGTCGATGACGAGGCGGCCCTGGTCGCCCGGACGCCGGAGGAGCACCGGGCCAACGGCATCGACCTGCGGCTGCGCCACGAGGCCACCGGGCTCGACCTCGACCGGCGCGAGCTGGAGGTGCGCGACCACGGCACCTCGACGACGTACCGCATGGGCTTCGACGAGGTGGTGATCGCCACCGGCGCCCGCCCCCGTCGTCCCGAGATCCCCGGCGTGACCGCACCCGGCGTGCACGGCGTGCAGACCCTCGACGACGGCGAGGCGCTGCTCGACACCCTCGAGCACAGCCCGCGACGTGCGGTGGTCGTGGGCGGTGGCTACATCGGCATCGAGATGGCAGAGGCGATGGTCAACCGCGGCCTGGAGGTGACCGTGGTGACCCGCTCGCGGGAGCCGATGGCCACCCTCGACCCGGACATGGGCGCCCAGGTGCACCAGGCGATGGAGGACATGGGCATCGACGTGCGGACGTCGGTGCAGCTGCGCGAGGTGACGACCGGCCCGGACGGGCGGGCAACCGGTGTCGTCACCGACCAGGGCGAGCTGCCGGCCGACGTCGTCGTGCTGGGCACCGGCGTCGAGCCGGAGACGACTCTGGCCGCCGCTGCCGGGCTGCCTCTGGGCCGGTGGGGCGGGTTGGTCACCGACCTGCAGATGCGGGTCTTCGACGCCGACGGCGTGTGGGCGGCCGGCGACTGCGTCGAGTCGATCGACCTCGTCTCGGGCAACCGGGTGCACGTCGCGCTCGGCACCCACGCCAACAAGCAGGGCCGGGTCGCCGGCACCAACCTCGGCGGGGGCTACGCGACGTTCCCCGGTGTCGTGGGGACGGCCGTGAGCAAGGTGTGCGACCTCGAGATCGCGCGGACCGGGCTGCGCGAGCGCGACTGCGACGCGGTCGGCTTCCGCTACCTGACCGTCCAGGTCGGGTCGCGGACCCGGGCCGGCTACTACCCGGGAGCCGACCAGGTCACGGTGAAGCTCGTGGTGGAGCAGCGCAGCGGTCGCCTGTTGGGCGGGCAGATCGTCGGCGGCGCGGCGTCGGCCAAGCGTATCGACGTGCTCGCGGTGGCCCTGTGGAACCGGATGACGGTCGAGGAGGTGGTCTCCCTCGACCTCGGCTACGCCCCACCGTTCTCGCCCACGTGGGACCCGGTGCTGATCGCCGCGCGGAAGGCTGCGGACCTCGTGCGCGCCGGCTGAGACGCCGTTCCCCGGCGCCGGCGGGCTCTGCGAGGATGAAGACGACGGCCAAGCACGTGTGCCGCCTGCCGATCCACCAGGGAGCCCGCCATGCCCATCGCCACCCCCGACGTCTACGGCGAGATGCTGGACCGCGCGAAGGCCGGCGCCTTCGCCTACCCGGCGATCAACGTGACGTCGTCCCAGACCCTCAACGCCGCCCTGCAGGGCTTCGCGGAGGCCGGCAGCGACGGCATCGTGCAGGTCTCGACGGGCGGCGCCGAGTTCCTGTCCGGCTCGACCGTCAAGGACATGGTGCTCGGGGCGCAGGCCCTGGCCGAGTACGCCCACCACGTCGCGAAGGCGTACCCGGTGCAGATCGCGCTGCACACGGACCACTGCCCGAAGGACAAGCTCGACGGCTACATGCGGCCGCTGGTCGAGATCTCCAAGCAGCGGGTGGCCGAGGGCCGGGAGCCGCTCTTCCAGTCGCACATGTGGGACGGCTCGGCGGTCGAGCTGGAGGAGAACCTGCAGATCGCCCGCGAGCTGCTCGAGGCGTGTGCCGCAGCGAAGATCGTCATGGAGCTGGAGATCGGCGTCGTCGGCGGCGAGGAGGACGGCGTCGCCAACGAGATCAACGAGAAGCTCTACACGACGCCGGGTGACGCCGTGCGCACCGTCGAGATGCTCGGTGCCCCGGGCGAGGTCGGCCGCTACCTGCTCGCCGCGACGTTCGGCAACGTGCACGGCGTCTACAAGCCCGGCAACGTCAAGCTCCGCCCGTCGATCCTCAAGGACATCCAGGACGAGGTCGGCGCCAAGCTGGGCACCGGCAAGCCGTTCGACCTGGTCTTCCACGGCGGCAGCGGCTCGGCCCTCGAGGAGATCCGCGAGACGCTCGACTACGGCGTGGTGAAGATGAACGTCGACACCGACACGCAGTACGCCTTCACCCGGCCGATCGTCGACCACATGTTCAGCAACTACAGCGGCGTGCTCAAGGTCGACGGCGAGGTCGGCAACAAGAAGCAGTACGACCCCCGCTCCTACGGCAAGGCGGCCGAGAAGGGCATGGCCGCGCGCGTCGTCGAGGCGTGCGAGGACCTCCGCTCGGCCGGGACGTCTCTGGGCAAGGCCTGAGGACGTCGGCGGGTCGACGCGTGGCGTCCGGTTGACCCGATCGGGGGATTCCGGGCCGGTTCTGCCCGTTTCGTCTCAAGACGGCCGGCGGCGGGCGCCGACGTAGAGGACGTACCTCGGGGTCCTCATACGTCATCGGAGTCTTCATGTCCGTCCGCTCCGCCTCCACCGCGCTGCTCGTCACAGCGGCGCTCGCCCTCGCACCGGCCGCCGCTGCCGTGGCCGACGACGGCGGCTCCACGTCGACCGGCGTCAGCAAGTCCCAGCTCGCCAAGGCCCGGGCCGAGGCCCGCAAGCTCGAGCGCCAGGCCAAGGCAAAGGGCAAGGTCGTGCTCGGCGGCAAGGTCAAGGCCGTGACCCCCGCGGTCGCCCCGGTCGCGGCCACCGACACCGCCCTCGCCGTCGAGGCCGCCGACGCCACCCTGACCTTCACCGTGCACGGCGGCCGCTACAAGGACCTGCGCGGCACCGACGTCACCGTCACCGTGCTCGCCGACGCCAAGGTGACCCGTGACGGCGTCGTCGACCTGTCCGCCGTGCTCGTCGGCGACCACGTCGTCGTGAAGTCGCGCGACTTCGACTTCGTCGTGGACCGCACCACCCTGGTGCCGACCGTCACCGTGACGGCCAGCGTGCACCGGGTGGTCGCGAACGCCCCCGACGCGGTGGAGGAGGCGACCGCCTGACGCGGCAGCCGACCAAGGGCTCTTGCCGGACGAGCCCCTTCGTGGTGGGGTCCCCCTCGGGACACCGCAGGACCCGACCATGGAGGGGCTCGCCCATGTCTGCACGTCGTACGTCGCCGCGACTCGTCGGGGCGCTCGCTGCCCTCCTCGTCGCTGCCCTGTCGCTGCTCACCGCCGCACCGCAGGCCGGCGCATCGCCGTCGCCGCAGCGCGAGGTGGGCGTCGCGAGCTACAACCTCTTCCTCGGCGGCAACATCGGCAGCCTCGTCGAACCGGAGGTCGACACTGTGCCGGAGTTCGTCGCCGCGGCCGCCGCGCTGTGGCAGAACGTCGTGGCGACCGACTTCCCGGCCCGGGCGGAGGCGATCGCCGACCTGCTCGCGGAGGACGACCCGGACGTCGTCGGCCTGCAGGAGGTGGCGAACTGGGCCACCACTTCCCTCTCCGGGGCGCCGGTGCCGTCCTACGACTTCCAGGAGCTGCTGCTCGACGCGCTCGCCGAGCGTGGGACCCCGTACCGGGTGATCGCCTCGAACACCAACTTCGTCAGCCCGACGGTGCCGATCCCACCTCTCGGGTTGGCCGTGCGGTTCACCGACCGCGACGTCGTGATCGCGCGGGCTGACCTGCCCACGTCGCGGCTCAAGGCAGCGAATCCGCAGCCGCACACGTTCGTGGCCGGCATCCCGGTGACCCTGCCGGTCGGCAGCACCCGCATCATCCGTGGCTGGTCCACGGTCGACGTGAAGGTGCGGGGCAAGACGTTCCGGTTCGCCAACACCCACCTCGAGGCGTTCAGCGCGACGGTCCGCAACCTGCAGGCCGCCGAGCTGGCCGAGTCCCTGACGGCCTCCCCGCACCCCGTGGTGCTCGTCGGCGACCTCAACTCCCAACGGCGCGACGAGGAGCCCGAGGGAGACGACGTGGTCGCTTACGAGACGCTGACGTCGATCGGGCTGGCCGACGCGTGGATCGAGGCACCGGGAACCGGCGACGGCGACACGTCCGGCCAGACCGACCCGCTGACCAACGTGCCGTCGAAGATCGACCACCGGATCGACTACGTCCTCTACGAACCCGAGCCGGACTCTCCCGAGGACCCCGTCATCGAGGCGACCGAGGCGCACGTGGTCGGCGAAGAGCTGGCCGACCGGGCGACCAGCACGGTGACCGGCGCGCCGCGCCTTTTGTGGCCGTCGGACCACGCGGGCGTCGTTGCCACCCTGCACATCGGCCGGCCGTGACCTCCGGCAACCTGCTCGGCGAGCCGCCGGCGACCGAGCTGCCCGACGAGCCGGGCCGGGGCGAGCTGGCTGCCGGCCGGCCCGCCGTGGAGGTCGCGGCCGACCATCCGACGTCGAGCCTGGCGTGGGCGGTGCTGGCCGAGGAGGCGCTCGCCGGCGGCCGCGCGGTCGAGGGCTACGCCTACGCGCGGACCGGCTACCACCGGGGGCTGGACGCCCTGCGTCGTAACGGCTGGAAGGGTCACGGCCCGGTCCCCTGGGAGCACGAGCCGAACCGTGGGTTCCTGCGGGCGCTGCACGCGCTGGGCGTCGCGGCCGGCCGGATCGGCGAGGACGAGGAGGCGCAGCGCTGCCGGACGTTCCTCGCGGACTCCAGCGCGACCGCCGTGGCGGAGCTGGCAGCCGACCGGCACTGAGCGCGCCGCCGGGATCGTCATGCCACCGGGGCGCCCCGAGACGCCCCGGTGGGCTGACGATCCGCTCGATCAACGTCGACGCCGCAAGACGCCGACGAGGCGCAGAACCGTCCCCTGCCGCGGTTCCGCGCCTCGTCGCGGCCCATCTTGCCCCCTCTGGCCCGGATTGACCTGGCTCGTCCCTGCCACTGACACCAACCTGCCAGCCCGAAGCGCCGTCGGACCTAGGGTGGGCCGGGTGAGCGCGTTGGGCGTGTGGGGGCTCGACGACGAGGCGGAGACCGTCTACCGGGCGCTGCTGCGCAACCCGGACCTCGACGCCGCCGGGCTGGCCGGGTACCTGAGGCTCCCGGACGAGCGGGTGGCCGCCGCCCTCGACGGCCTTGCCGAGCTGGGCCTGATCAGCCCGACGCCCACCGGGCCGGCTCCGGCGTCCCCCGCGACGACGCTGATGGCCATGCTGCACGCGTCGCTGAGCGACCTCGAGGAGCAGCGGGCCCGGCTCGACACGGTGCGCGCCGCGCTGGCCGGCTTCGCCGCCGACCACATGGTCGGCCAGTCCCGGGCCTGGTCGCGGATGCCGGTCGAGCTGCTCAGCGCCGAGGAGTCGTTCGCCGGGGTCGAGGACCTGCAGCGCGGCACCAGCGGCGACATCGTCTCCTGCCACCAGGCGATCCACATCGACGTGGACTCACCGACCTACGTCGAGCTGGTGCGCCACCAGCTCCGGGAGGGCCGGCGGATGCGTGGTCTCTACCCCGTGGAGGTGCTCGAGGACGACCGCCGGCTGGACTACGTGCAGGGTTGGGCCGTCGCCGGCGAGCAGGTCCGGCTGTCCGTCCAGCCGCTGCCTACCATCGCGGTCTTCGGTCGCGAGGTCGCGCTGGTGTCCGCCGAAGGTGACGAGAACGAGGGCGGCGCCCGGCTGATCGTGCGCGCGCCGGGTCTGGTCGCCCTGGTCCTCGAGCTTTTCGAGCAATTGTGGGTGCGGGCCGCACCGCTCGAGCTGCCTGACGACGACGGGGCCCTCGACGACCGGCGCCGGATCCTCGAGCTGCTGGTGAGCGGCACGAAGGACGAGACCATCGCACGTCAGCTCGGCCTGTCGCTGCGCACGGTCCGCCGCCGGGTCGCCGAGCTGATGGACGAGCTCGGCGCCCGCACGCGCTTCCAGGCCGGGGTGGAGGCGCACCGGCGTGGCCTGCTCTGACCTAGTCTGACCCGGTGGCCGACTTCGAGCATGTCCTGCGTCGCCGTCTCGAGGTTGTGATCGGGACGCCGTTCACGGAGGGCAACTCCGTCACCGTCCTGCGCAACGGTGACCAGATCTTCCCCGCGATGCTCGAGGCGATCCGGGGGGCGCAGAGCACCGTCGACCTGATGACGTTCGTCTACTGGCGCGGGGACATCGCGGTCGAGCTCGCCAAGGCGATGAGCGACCGGGCCCGGGCCGGCGTCCGGGTCCGCCTGCTGATCGACGCCCTCGGGGGCCGGCTGATCGAAGGCACCCTGGTCGACGAGATGGACCGGGCCGGCGTGCAGGTCGAGTGGTTCCGCAAGCCGTGGCTCAAGTCGCCGTTCAAGGCCAACCACCGGCTGCACCGCAAGGTCTGCGTCGTCGACGGCCGCATCGCCTTCACCGGCGGCGTCGGCATCGCGGAGGAGTGGACGGGCGACGCCCGCAACGAGAACGAGTGGCGCGACACGCACCTGCGGGTCGAGGGGCCGGCGGTCGACGGGCTGCAGTCGGCCTTCATCCAGGACTGGGCCGAGACCGGGCAGGAGCTCTACTCCGAGGACGACGAGTTCCCCGAGCAGCCGCAGACGGGCAGCAGCACGGTGCAGATCGTCCGCGGCTCGGCGAGCATCGGCTGGGACGACATGCAGTCGGCGTTCCACGTCATGCTCTGCTCCGCGCGGGAGCGGCTGCGGATCGCCACGGCCTACTTCGCCCCGGACTCCGACTTCCTCGACACGCTCTGCGACGCACCGGCCCGCGGCGTCGACGTCGACCTCGTCGTCCCGGGGCCGCACGCCGACAAGCGGGTCTCGCAGCTCACCAGCGAGGGTGTCTACGACCGGCTGGTCAACTGCGGCGTCCGGGTCTGGACCTTCCAGCCGTCGATGATGCACGCCAAGGTCATGACGGTCGACGGCCAGGCGGCGGTCATCGGGTCGTCGAACTTCAACCGGCGCTCCCTGGACCACGACGAGGAGGTCGTGCTGATCGCGCTGGACCGCGACCTGACGGCGACGCTGGACGCGCACCTCGACGAGGACTTCGAGCGCAGCATCGAGATCGACCTGACCCGGTGGCGCAACCGGTCGGTCACCCAGCGGGTGCAGGAGAAGGCGGTCAGCCCGATCCGCCGCTGGATGTAGCCACCAGCAGCGCCCAGGCGCCCCGCTCCACCCGCCAGGTCCGGGACGCGACCGGCCCGTCGAGCTCGCCGTCGGCGTTGAGCGGGAAGGGCTGTCCCGACACGGTGACCGTGCTCCCGCGGCGGGTGGTCACGTCCTCGCGCTCGACGTGCTCGCCTTCGCGCAGCGCGACGCCGAAGCCGAGCCGTGCGAGCGGCCCGGTGGAGGTCGCCACCACGACGTCGAGCAGCCCGTCGTCGGGCGCCGCGTCCGGCGCGACCTCGGCGCCGCCGCCGATCGTGCGCCCGTTGGCGACCACCACCATGAGGGCCGGCCCGTCGACCTCGACGACCGACCCGTCGACCTCCACCCGCAGGTCCCACCCCGTGGGGCCGGCCGCCGCGAGGACGCTGCCGACCGGGTAGGCCGCCTTCCCCAGCCGGTCCTTGAGCCCGGTGGCCTTCTCCGCGGCCTCGGCGCCGACACCCAGGTGCACGACGTTGACGACGACACCGCCGTCGTCGTCGACGAGCAGGTCCAGCGGGCGCGGGCTGCCGTCGAGGAGCGCCTGGGCGGCGTCGGCCGGCTCGAGCGGGATGCCGAGGGTCCGGGCCAGGTCGTTGCCGGTGCCCAGGGGCACCAGGCCCAGCGGTTCGCCG
>DATHAP010000167.1 GCA_035489715.1 Actinomycetes bacterium | reverse complement strand
GAGGCGATGACCTGCCACCTGGGCGACTTCGCCGCCTACTCGCGGCTGCGGCGTGCCATCGCCGACCGGGAGGCGGAGCTGTCCCGGGCCGGTGCGGCCAACCGCCGGGCCGCCGCCACCGCCTCGCTCGAGCGGCTGCGGCCCGGCGACGTCATCGTCGTGCCGGCCGGGCGGCGGGGCGGGCTCGCGCTGGTGCTCGACCCCGGTCTCGCCGGCGGCGCCGACGGCCCCCGACCCACCGTGCTGACCGCGGAGCGCCAGGTCCGGCGGCTGTCCGCGCAGGACTTCCCGACGCCGGTCGAGTCGCTGCGCTCCCTGCGCATCCCCAAGTCGTTCAACCCGCGCAACCCGTCGTCACGCCGCGACCTCGCCTCGACACTGCGCAACACGGGTCTTGCCGACCAGCCGGAGCACCGGCAGCGGCGGCCCCGATCGGCCGCCGCCGACGACACCGAGCTGGCCCGGCTGCGGCAGGAGATGCGCGCCCACCCGTGCCACGGCTGCGCGGAGCGCGAGGACCACGCCCGATGGGCCGAGCGCCACCAGCGGCTGGCACGCGAGACCGAGGCGCTGCAGCGCCGTGTGCGCAACCGCACGCACACCATCTCGCGCACCTTCGACCGGATCTGCGCGCTGCTGCAGGAGCTCGGCTACCTCGACGGCGACCGGGTGACCGACGACGGGCGTCGGCTCGGCCAGCTCTACTCCGAGCTGGACCTGCTCGCGGCGGAGTGCCTGCGCCGCGGGGTGTGGGCCGACCTGGACCCGGCCGAGCTGGCCGCCTGCGTGTCGGCCCTGGTCTTCGAGTCCCGCCAGCCCGACGACGCGCGCGACCCGCGGCTGCCGCACGGCCCGGCCCGGGACGCGCTCGCGGAGACGGTGCGGATCTGGGGTGAGATCGAGGGTCGCGAGCACGAGCACCGCATCGACGGGCCGCGCGAGCCCGACCTGGGCTTCGTCTGGGCCACCTACCGCTGGGCGTCCGGCCACCCCCTGGACCAGGTGCTGCAGGACGCCGAGCTGCCGGCGGGCGACTTCGTCCGGTGGACCAAGCAGGTGATCGACCTGCTCGGCCAGGTCACCGATTCCGTCCGGGTGGGGGATCGTCCGCCCGGAGACGGCGCCGGAGCCGCCAGGGTCGGCGAGGTCGCGCGCGAGGCCGCGACTGCGCTGCGCCGCGGCGTCGTCGCCTGGTCGACCGTGGGCTGACCTCCAGGTCCCGCATCCCGCGTCCAGCGGCCGGAACCTGACGACCAGAACGCCCGGACCGGGGCAACTCGGGTAAACATCGCGCAAACTCAATCGTTCGGCTGTGGCCGTGGTGACAGCCGATGAGGCACAGTGCGCCAGGCCCACGAGCGGCCCCGCCGGGATTCATGTGCCTGGCGCCACCGGGCCGTGCACGCCGCGGCCGACCTCGAAGGATGCCCTGTGGGTCACACCTCACGACTGGCGCGCGTCGCCGTCATCACCGCGGCAGCCACCGTCGCGGGCACGATCACAGCCGTCGTCGGCACCCCGGCCAACGCCGCCAGCCCCCGCTCCGCGGCCGTCGACCGGGCGCGCGACCAGGTCGCGGCGCACGCCGACTCCCTCGGCTGGGCGAGGGGCCAGGCCCTCCAGGTCAAGGACGTCGTCCTCGACGCCGACGGCTCGGCCCACGTCCGCTTCGACCGCACGTACGACGGCCTGCCGGTGCTCGGCGGCGACCTGGTCGTGCACCAGGGCGCGCAGGGCGGCTTCCGCGGCGCGGACCGCGCGAGCAGCGCCCGGGTCTCACTCGCCAGCACCCGAGCCGCGGTCTCGCCGCAGCGGGCGGCCGATGTCGCCGCGTCCAGCGTCGGCTTCCGGGTGACCAGCTCGACGCCGGAGCTCTCGGTGTACGCCCTGCGCGGGGCCCCCCGCCTGGTCTGGCAGACCGCGGTGGACGGCGTGGGCGCCCAGGACCAGCCGGTCGGCCGGACGGTCAGCGTCGACGCCCGCACCGGCGCCGTCGTGGACTCGTGGGACACCGTCGTGGAGGTCACGGGCACCGGCAACAGCCTCTACCTGGGCTCGGTCGGCATCGAGACCTCGGGCAGCGCTACGAGCTTCACGCTGGTCGACGGTGTCCGAGGGGGCGGCCGGACGGAGGACGGCAACAACGGCTCCACCAGCAGC